>CALGNM010000116.1 GCA_937958665.1 uncultured bacterium
ACCGCGCCCACCGGGATTTACACTCTTTCCCTACACGACGCGCTTCCGATCTGGATACGCCAGGGGAATAATAGTTTACAGCGACCGGGTGGCTGTGACCGGGAGCGGGGGGCAGAGCCGGGAATTGAAATTCAAGGATTACGGCGAGATGAAGGTCGAAAAAAGGGAGATACTGGACGCCCTGGACAACCGTAATCTTTTGGGCATATCCGTATTTATCTTTTGGATGACTTTTTATGTTATCGGCAAACTGTTCAGCGCATTGTTTTTAGCTGGGCTGGGGATGAATTTTCGCTCCCTGCTCAGAATGGCCATGCCCTTCGGCGATATCTACAAACTCGCCGTCCATTCCCTTACCCTCGGCATGGTGCTGGACGCATTGCTAACCATGCTGGGAATGGAATTTCCCTACTTTTTCGTTCTGTACTACCTGATGTCGGCCTCTTATCTATGGCAGGGTATGGGGCAGGTGCGGGACCAGGACATGTCTGCCGCCGGATTAAGGGAATGAGATGGCAGATACGTCCGACCGGCCATCTGGTCGGCCGAACTTTATGAACTTGCGATGAACCGAGAGATACTAAAATACCAGGTCGGCACCATTGACACCCACCTGCATACCAGGCATTCCTGCGACTCCCAGATGGAGCCGACCGAGGCCTGCCGCCGGGCCATGGAACTGGGCCTTAAGGCGCTGGTCTTCACCGAGCATGTCGATTTCGACCCGGCCGATCAGGGCTATGGGGTCTACGACGACAGGGCCATAGAGTCCAGCCTGGCCGAATGCCGGGTGATGGCCGGGCAGCACCTGAAAGTTTATAAAGGGGTGGAGATCACATTTCAAACTCAGTACCGCGACCAAATAGAAAAGTTTATCCGCTCCGGCCGGTTCGACCTGGTGATTGGCTCGGTCCACATGGTGGGGGCGGATGACGTCTCCCGGCCGGAACTGGCTGACAAATATTTCGGGCGGCTGGAGGAGGAGCCGGCCTATCGTGCCTATCTCCAGGAGGTCCTGAGGCTGGTCGAAAGCCGGCTGTTTGATTGCCTGGGACACCTGGACCTTTGCAAGAGATACGGGGTCCGGCGCTATGGGGCCATGTTGTGGCAGAGATACCAAAGGCCGATCAGGAAGATAATGGAAAGGGCGATCCAGCAGGGGCTGATGGTGGAGATCAACACCTCGGGCCTGCGGCACGATCCCCAGGAGACCTACCCCGCCCTGCCGGCGGTTATGGAATACCTGAAAATGGGCGGCACCCAGCTGACCCTGGGCAGCGATGCCCATCAACCGGAACATATTGCCTTCGGCTTCGCGGACGTCTTAACCAAAATTCCCGAACTGAAAGGGGTCAACAAGAAATGAAAGTGGCGCTCACCATCGCCGGCTCCGATTCCGGCAGCGGGGCCGGCATTCAGGCCGACCTGAAAACCTTCGCCGCCCTGGGGGTCTACGGGATCAACGTCATCACCGCCCTTACCGCCCAGAACACCCAGGGGGTATTCGGGGTGTCCGAGCAGACCCCTAAATTCGTAGCCAAGCAGCTGTTCGTGTTGATGAGAGACATCGGCTGCCAGGCGGCCAAGACGGGGATGCTGTACAGCGGGAAAATCATCGAGCAGGTATCCCATGACATCAGGAAGTACCAGATATCGCCTTTGGTGGTGGACCCGGTGATGGTGGCCAAGGGGGGGCACTCTCTGCTGAAAGCCGAGGCCGAGGAGGCTTTGGTGTCCTGCCTGCTGCCGCTGGCCACCCTGGTGACTCCCAATATCGAGGAGGCCCAGAAACTGTCCGGGATGAGGCGGATCGAGAACTTGGAGCAGATGAAGGAGGCGGCCCTGAAGATATCGGTGCTGGGCCCCCGGAACATCCTGATCAAAGGAGGGCACCTGCCGGGCCGGGCCACCGACCTCTTGTTCGATGGCAAGGTGTTCAAGACCTACGATTGCGAAAGAATCGACACCACCAACACCCATGGCACCGGCTGCACCTACTCGGCCGCCATCACCGCCGGCCTGGCTCGCGGCCTGGGCCTGGAGCATTCCATCGAGCGGGCCAAGGAATATGTGACCGGCTGCATCAGGCATTCCCTGGCCCTGGGCCACGGCTTCGGGCCGCTGGATCACTTCTGGGCCTCGCCGGGCAGCTGATGAAGGCTGGTCCATGTCGTTGATCTCCTTCCAGAACCCGGCCGGGCTGCTGCTGCTGCCGCTGGCCGCCGCCCCCCTGGCCATCCACTGGCTGCAGCGGGAGAGGGCCAGGGTGATTTCCTTTCCCAGCGTTCGATTGCTTAGGTCCGTTCCCAGCCGATCCTGGCACCGCGACCGGATCCGGCAATGGTTGCTGCTGGCGGCCAGGGTTATGCTGATCCTCTTCCTGATACTGCTGATATCAGGCCCCCGGGCGCACTTTCCCCTCCCGGGCTGGGTGGCGCCATCGGAGGGCAGCCTGGTGATCATCATCGACGATTCGGCCAGCATGTCGGCCCCAGTGGGAGGGTCCAGCCCCTTTCAGCAGGCCAGGGACGAGGCTTCAAGGTTGGTGGCCAAGCTGGGGGTCAAGGCCCAGGTGGCGGTTATTTCCGGATCGGTGGGGCACCGGGTTCTGACCGGCTTCGCTTCACCGGACCGGGCCGGGCCAGCCATCGGCCCGGTCGTTTCCAGTGAGACAGGCACCGACCTTACCGGGGCCCTGCTGGCGGCCGACCGGATGCTGGAGGGCCGGGGGGGGGCGGGGATCGTAGTTTTCTCCGATCTGATGAAGCATGGCTTCGGTCCCCAACCTCTGCCGCCGCTGCGCTCGGGGGCCGGGATCTCCCTGGTGCAGTGCGGGGGCGACACTCCCCCCGGCAACCTCTGCTGGGAGAGGGTCGACTATTACCCCCTGAAGGGCCGGTTGCTAGCCCAGGGGCGCGCCATCGGAAGATCAGCCCTGGAAATTGCATTATTGTCGGAAGGTCGTGTGGCGGCCAAGGCCGCGGTCCATCCGGATTCAGAAGGGGTCTTCTCAATAAGCTTGGCCTGGGACGGAGCCGGGCCGGCTTTTCTTCAGGGCCCGCCCGATGGCCTGCCGGTGGATGACCGTTATTACCTGGCTCCAGGCGGGGCTTCTGGCGTGGATGTTCTGCTGCTGGAGGACGGCCTGCGGCCCTCCCATATCAAGAGGGCCCTGGCCGCCCTGGCTGGAGCCGGGTATCGGGTGCAGGCCCGGCCCCCGGCCGGTGGTTTGGACCTAAGACGTTTCGGGTTGATCATTTTATCGGGGCCGGCGGTCACGATACCGGCCGGGGAACTAACGGCCGCCGTGGAGAACGGGTCGGGCCTGCTGCTGGCGCCTTCGGCCGACGCCCAGCCCCAGAGCTACAACCGCCTGCTGGCCGGCCTGGGTTCCCAGATCAGCCTGGGTGAGGTTTATTCGGGCAACGGCCTGCGGCTGACCTTGGCCCCGGGCCAGGGTTTTTCCGGCATCAGCTCCCGGGACCTGCGGCATATTTCGGTAAACCGTTGCTGGAAACCGGCCGGCCGGAGATCCGGGCCCCTGATGGTGCAGGGCGGCGGGCCTGGTTACCTGGCTTTTGAATTCGGCCGGGGGCAGGTGGGCCTGTGGCTGCTGGGTACCGGGCCGGAGATGACCGACATCGGCTATCACCCAATTTTTCTGCCTTTGCTGGACCAGGTTTGCCGCCAGCTGTCCGGGGCGGAATCCAAACAATACCTGACCGGGAATTTTTTATCGTCTCCGGGCATCACCGGCCTGATAGGGCCGGATGGCAGGACCATCCCCCCGCTCTCCAACGAGAAGGGTCGGACATCCTGGCTGCTGGATAGGTCCGGCTGGTACCGGGCTCGGCAAGGAAACGCTGAAAGGCTGCTGGCGGCCAATCTCCCCCCCGAGGAGTCGCAACTCATCCGGATAAACCAGTCGGAACTGGAGATGGCCATGGGCCCTAACCGTTGGCGCAGAGGTCTTTCCGGGGAATCGCCTTCCGGCGGAAGTCGGCCGTTGGCCAAGCCATTACTGATGCTGGCCGGGCTAATGTTGCTGCTGGAAATGGCAATCAGAGGGATGGGCAAAAATATTCTTAAAAAGCGGTTGACAACGTAGCTTAATTTATGGTAAATATATATTCTAACCCTGTGCAATATGGAGGAATTATGGCGGACAACAAGCCCGTGAGCCTGGCCGGACCGATGATGGCCCTGGCCCTGGTAGCCCTGCTGACGGTGGGAGGGGTAATCGGTCTGGCGGTGGCAACCTGGCCCAAGTCTTCGGCCGATGAAGGCGGCAAGCAGAACGAGGTGCTGGCCAGGGCGGTGGCCAAGTTGGCGGTCAAGGGCTTTCTGGACTACGAAGACCAGATGGAACGCCAGTTCTATTTCGATAAGATGGTCAAGGACATAAAGGCCGACTTTCCGGAGATAAAGGATGTCTGGGTGTTGGACGACAAACGGATGGTGGTCTACTCCCCCAAGGAGGAGGAGATTGAGAAGGCCTATCAACTGCCGCCCGGCATATCCCAGGAGGCCGGGGAGAAGTTCCAGGTCCAACCCCTTTCCTCAGGACAGCTGTGGGTGGCGGCCCCGGTGATCTCGGCCAAGACCATCATCGGCGGGCTGAGGATGAACCTGGAGGCCCCGCCGGCCGCCTCCGGAGCCGGCGGACCGGGCCTGTTGCTGATCGTGGGCCTGGCGGCCCTGGCCATCGGCATTGCCGCCCCGCTGGCACTGCTGTCCGGAAAATCAAAACAGCTGGCCAGTTATAAGCCTGGGGCCGGAGCGGTCAGCGACGCCAAACTTAATGCCCTCAAGGCCGAGGAGGCCGCCGTCTCCGCTAAGCTGGAGGCCGCCCGGCAGCAGCTGGCCCAGGCCGAACAGGCCAAGGCCCAGCTTTCGGCCGCGGAACAGCAGATCGAGGACATGAAGAAGCAGCAGTTCGAGGAGACCTACCGTTTGGAGAACCTCAAGAAGGAGGCCGCAGAGCTGGCCGACCACATAGACAAGCGCAAGAAGATCCTGGAGGCCAACCCCCTGGAGCGGCAGGCCGCCCTGAGCAGCGAGGATCAGGAGCTGGTCACCAAGATCGCGGCCCACAAGCAGGAGGAGATCAAGCTGGCCCAGAAGATAGAGCTGATCCGCAAGAAGGTGGTGGACCTGGACCGCCGGATAGAGAAACGCCAGAAGGAAGAGCAGGAGATCGCCGAGCGGATCGAGGCCCGCAAGAAGGAGGAGATGGACCTCAACCTGAAGATGGGCAGTTGACCAAACGAAAACTGAAAGCCAGGACGACGGGGGTGGAGGTTCTATCCCCGTCTTTTTGATATGAGAAGACTGCTGCGCCAAAGTCTGGGCACCTTTGCGGGCCACGGATTCGTGCTGGGAGCAGGTCTGCTGACCAGCGTCCTGCTAAACCGGGCGTTGGGGCCCGGACTGAAGGGGGTCTTTGTTTCCTGCCTGCTGATACCCCAAACTGCGGTGGTGCTTTCCGAACTGGGGCTGGGCACCGCCGGGGCTTATTGGCTGGTCCGTCGTAAGCACCGGCCGGGGATGGTCATCTGGCTACTGGCCCTGGTCAGCCTGCTGTTGGGCGGGTTGGCGGCGGCCGTCACCTGGCTGCTGCTGTCGGGCCTGCCAGCCCAGACCTGGGGCGGACTCGACCGGATGGTGGTGCTCAGCCTGATTCCGCCTGGACTGTGGCTGACATTCGTACCGGAGATCTTTTTGGGCCTGGGGTGGCTGGCGGGGTACAACTGGTGGCGCTCCGGCTATCAGGCCTTTCGGCTGCTGGTTCTGGCCGGCCTGCTTTGGCTGATGTCCGACAAGCTGCAGGCCGCCATCTGGGGCTCGGTTCTGCTCAATTGGGCCGCCTTTCTGGCCTCTCTGGCCCTCCTCCGGCGATACCTGAGGCCGGTTGGGGTACTGCCCCGGGAGGAGCTCCCCGGATTCCTGAAATTCGGGTCCAGGGTGTTTGCCGGGGAGGTGCTGGGCTTCCTGCACTACCGGGCCGACATTTTGATGATAGCGCTATGGCTGGACCAAACCCAATTGGGGCTGTACGCCACCGCGGCCTTTCTGTCAGAATTGCTGTGGATGATACCTCGGGGTGCGTATGCTCCGGTGTTCACCCGGATAGCCGGAGCCGGGATGGAAAGGAATCATATCCGTCAGGCCTCTATCATTACCCTGGGGGTGACCGGGGCGGCAGCCCTGGCTGCGGCCCTCCTGATCGGGCCGGCCATCGGCTGGCTGTACGGTCTGCCATTCGCCGGAGCCATCCGGCCCTTCATAATGCTGCTGCCGGGGACGGTGCTGCTGGCCCTGCCCAAATTCCTGGAGGCCCCTTTGATTGCCGAATTGGGGGCCCCCCAGGTGCTGGTCTGGTCCAAAGGGGTGGGCCTGGCGGCCAATATCGGGCTCAATATTATGCTGATACCGAGATACGGCATCAGCGGGGCAGCGATCGCCTCCAGCCTCTCCTATTCCCTGCAGGCCGGACTTTTTTTGGGGCTTTTCGCCGGAAGGTACCAAGGCCTGCGGCCGGGCGTTGCCAGAGAGGGGGAATTGTTGGCCGGGCACGAAAGCGGAATGAATGAGCTGGCCGATTGACAAACTAAGACAGAGCGGCCCGTGGAAAGCCGCCCGTGATTGGCGGCAGTTGTGGCGGGCGGAGGATCTCCGGCGAAGGTCGCTTCAGGGGATCGCTCTGCCGCTGCCCCGGGGTCTGGTGCTGGAGCCCACCCAACGCTGCAATCTTTCCTGCCTGATGTGCTGCCACCGCCAGCACCACACCGAGCAGAACTGCCGGGAGCTGGATACCGCCGAAGCCCTCGGCCTGATCCGGAGGCTGCGGAGCCAGAACGGCTTCCGGAGCATCGGTTTCATCGGCTCCGAGCCCTTCGTACGCGATGACTTGGAACAGCTAATGTTGGTCGCGGTGGAGCTGGGGATGGCGGTCTCGGTGCAGACCAATTCCACCTTGCTGACCCCGGAGCGAATTGAAATCTGGGCCGGCCAAAGGGGGCGGGTCCGCAGTTTCGGAACCTCGCTGGAGGGGCCGGCCGGGGTTGACGACCGGATCCGGCCGGGGCGGGATGTCTTTGTCCGGGCCCGGCGAGGCATCGAGCTGGCGGTGCGGGCCGGCCTGCCGGTGACGGTCAGCATCCTGATATTGGACCAGAACCGGGAGCAGTTGCCGGAGCTGATCTCCCTGCTGGGGCGGATGGAGGTGCGGTCGATCGACCTATCGTTGGTGGTCAACCATGGCCGTCCAGAGGTGGAGGAAACAGTTCGCCTGTCCGGGCTGTCTTCCAGTGAGGTCTGCATCACCACTCTGCCCGAGCTGGAATACCGGACCTCCCCGGAACATTTACGGCAGTCCCTGAGGGGCGGACTGGATCTGGCGGGCTCAATGGGCATGAGGGCCAGCACCAGCCCGGAAGGGTTTGTGGGGCATTTCGACGCCATCCGGGACGGCAGCATCAGGCGCAAGAGGCGCTTGGCCTGCGGCGCCTTGGACACGGTGCGGGTGGATCCGGCCGGCCAGCTGATCCACTGCCAGCATTTCAGGCGCAGCTTCGGTGACCTGAACAAGGTCGGGCTAAAGGAGGCCTGGAACTCCCCGGAACTGATCGAATTCCGCCGCCGCCTGGCCGGAAACAACCTGTTTCCCATCTGCGTGGACTGCTACCGGATGAGGATATTGCCATCATGAAGAAGGTGTTGGGGCTGACGGCCATCGAGGCCCCCTTCCGCTCCCGGCTGGTGGAGACCCAGTTCTTCGGGCCGCTGGCCCAGGCCAGCCAGGGCGGGGCTTGGCGCCTTTCCTTTCTGTCCTTGGTGCCGGCAACGTTCTTTTTGGGCCGCCCTGGCGTTTGGGGCAGATTGTCCGGCCACCTGAGCCGCATCCGCCGAACCAAATCCGATCTGTCTTTGGCTGGAATCGTCTGGCGGCTGCAGGTAACGCTGTATCCATTGTTCCCCGTTCAGTTCAACCTGAGACCGTTGGAAGCAGCTTTGTTTCTGGCCGTCTCGCTGCCGGGGCTGTGGCTGAAACTGTGGGCCACCCGTCCTGATCTGGTGATCGCCCGCAGCTACCCGGCCGCCCTGCTGGCCTGGCTGGCCAGGAGGGCCTTGGGCATACCCTACCTGTTCGACCTGCGGGGGATGTATCCCGAGGAGTCGGTCAACGCCGGGCGATTCGAGTTGGGATCCGCCGGCTACCATTTCTGGAAAGGGTGGGAGAGGAGGCTTATATCATCCGCCGCCCGGTGCGTGGTGGTCTCCCAGCCATTTGCCGAACAGCTGGCCTCCATCGACCAGGGGGCCAAGGTTTCGGTGATCCCCTGCTGTGTCGACCAGGGCAGTATCCGGACGGGCGACAAGCAGGCCTTAAAGGCCAAATACGGATTGTCCGGCCGTTTCGTGCTGCTTCATCTGGGATCGTTTGGCACTCCGGGCGACCGCGGATTGGCGGGCAGATACCTGAAGCGCTTTCAAACCATCAGGCCCGATGCGGTCCTGGTGGTGGCCTCGGCCACGCCGGCCTTCGGTCCGGCTATCCGAGATGCCCTGCAGGCCGAGGGGCTGGCCTCCGGCGATTACCGGGTATTTCACCCCTCGTCAGCCGAGGTGGCCGAGATGCTGTCACTGGGCGACGCCGGGTTGATACTGGAGCGAAAAATGCCCAACACCAAGGTTTGCCTGTCGGTCAAGCTGGGCGAATACCTGGCGGCCGGCCTGCCGGTGATCTGCACTCCGCACGTGGAGGGGGTGGCACGGCTGGTGGACCGGTACCAATGCGGCCTCATCGTAGACCCCGATTGTGATCCTCCGCTGGACGGAGAGAGGGATTTTTTAAACCTCTACCGGGAGTTTCAGGAGAACGGCTTCCGGCTGGTAAGCCAGCAGCTGTCTTTGGAGCGATGTTCGGCCCGGTGGCGGGAGATAATAGAGCAGGAACTATCCGGATAAAGGAGCGGAAGATGTTCAAGAAGGTGCTGGTCCTGGCGCCCCACACCGACGACGGCGAGTTCGGCTGCGGCGGCTATATGGCAAAACTGCTGGGAGAGGGGGCTGAGGTCTCTTATGCCGCATTTTCCTCGGCCGAAAAATCCCTGCCGCCGGGCATCCATCCCGATACCCTGAAAAATGAACTGAACGCTGCCCTGGACAGCCTGGGAATTGCCGGCCGCAACAGGTTCGTCTATGACTACGGGGTCAGGGATTTTCCGGAGCACCGCCAGTCGATTTTGGACGAGATGATAGCCCTCAAGGACCGGACCGACCCCGACCTGGTGCTGATGCCCAGCTTCAACGATACCCACCAGGACCACCAGACCATCGCCCAGGAGGGGTTCCGGGCCTTCAAGGACCGAACCATATTGGGTTATGAGATACCCTGGAACAACAGGACCTTCAACACCGAGTCCTTTGTGCTGTTGGGGGAGGACCACATCAAGGCCAAGGTTAGGGCCCTGGAATGCTACCGCTCACAGCTGGACCGCTTCTACGCCAACGAGGGATTCATCCGGGCCCTGGCCAGAACCCGGGGCACCCAGATCGGGGCCACCTACGCCGAGGCCTTCGAGGTTGTCAGGTGGGTGATCCGATAGCATGATTCTGGCCGCCCACCAGCCCAACTACCTGCCCTGGGCCGGCTTCTTTTACAAGATGGCCCGCTGCGACCAGTTCGTCCTGCTGGACGGAGTCCAGTATTCGCGCACCTCCTATACCGCCCGCTGTCAGATCAAGGGGCCGGC
Organism: uncultured bacterium; assembly: GCA_937958665.1. GTDB lineage: Bacteria > Edwardsbacteria > AC1 > AC1 > EtOH8 > CALGNM01. The sequence goes on from CALGNM010000116.1 coordinate 9,759, forward strand.
CGGCCGGCCCCGCTGGCTCTCGGTACCGGTGTTCAAGAAGGGCAGATACCACCAGGATATTTCGTCGGTGGAGGTAGATAACCAGGCCGATTGGCAGCGGACCCATCGCAGGAGCCTGGAGAGCTGTTACCGGAAGGCCCCCCACTTCCAGGAGATATTGTCCCTGATTGAGCCGGCCCTCGACCGCAATTGGGGGCACTTGGCCGAGATGAACACCTGCCTGATCAAGGCCATCGCCCAGAGTTTGATGATACGGCCAACATTTTGCCGGCTTTCAGACGCCGGCCTGGAAACCGGCTCCAGCCAGATGCTGGTCGATCTCTGCCTAAAATATTCGGCCAACGTATATCTCTCCGGCCCGGGAGGCAGGAGATACCTGGACGAAGCCCTGTTCGCCAGGTCCGGCATTGAATTGAGGTTTGTCAACTACCATTCCCGGCCCTATCCCCAGCTGTGGGGCGATTTCGTGCCCGGCCTCTCGGTGGTGGATATGCTGTTCAACTGCGGCCTTCCAGCCGCCCGCAGGATGGTGGGAGCCGATGGAGACTGATCCCAAAATCTCAGTGATAATTCCCACCTTCCGGAACCGGGAATTCCTTAAGCTTTGCCTGCCGGAATACCTGAAGACCCCGGGCTGTGAGGTGATAGTGGGCTTGGACGGCTTCAATCGGGAATACCTGGAATGGCTGGAGGGCCAGCCGGTCACCATTAGCCTTACCCGGAAACGCCAGGGTCTGTGCACCGCCACCAATCTGGCGGCTGGCCTGGCCCGGGGCGAATACCTCTTTTGCTGCAACGATGACATGGTGCCAGGGCCCGGATGGGAGAAGCCCCTGCTGTTGCTGGCCGAAAGGGGGGGCATCGTTAGCGCCAGCGTTTGGGAGCCGGGACTGATCGAGGTCCCGCCCAGCCATCGGAAGATCGATCTGGGGCACGACCCTCAAAGCTTCCAGTCAAAGGATTTTCAGCTTTTAGCCGGCCGGGAGCTGGAGGCCCAGGGGGAGGCGAGCGAGCCGGGGATCAACTATCCCTTTCTTATTTCTGCTGAGGCATGGAGGATTTTGGGCGGTCTGGACGAGCGCTTCAACCCCGGCTCGGCCTCCGATCCCGACCTGTTCATCCGGGCGGCCCTGTCAAACCCCGCTCCGGCCATGGTACGGGCCGGGGGATCGGTCTTCTACCACTTCGCCGGGCGTTCCGGCATCTACGCCGGCGGCCGGGTTTCTCTGTGGTGGAAATTGCACCGAAGACACTCTCTTTTGATGTTCCGTCGCAAATGGGGGCGGAGGTGGCAGCACCACTTCGGCCAGGTCCCGGATATATCCGGATGGAAAGCCTTGAGGCCCGCTCCTGAGCCTTGGCTTTCCGGCAGGCTATGGCGGCTGCTGAGTTTTGGCCCGGCCGGGCCTCATCAGGTGATCAGAGGCCGGGGCTGGCGATGAGGACGGAGCTGGTCGGAATCCTGAAATGCCTGCGGTGCGGGGCCGAGGGGCTCCAGCTGAAGAATGCGGAACATGACGGCCGGGAGGTGGCCTCTGGCTCGGTGGCCTGCCGGAGATGCGGGCTGGAGTACAAAATAATAGACGGAATCCTGGACGCCTTGGTCTTTCCCGACCCGACAGTGGCGGCCGCCCGGGAGGCTTATCGCAGATCCAAATCATCGCGGATAGAACGGAGCCCGGAGGACCTTGCCCGCCGCGGGCATCTGGACCGGGAATACCTTAAGGACAGCGAGGCTAATTTCAGCCAAATGTTGGAAGGGCTGGGGACATCGGACGGCTGGGCATTGGACATCGGGGCCGGGACCGGATGGACCACCGCCGGAGTGGCCCGCAAGGGCTATCGGGCGGTGGCGTTGGACATCTCGGCCGACCACAAGCTGGAGCTGGCCAAGCATCATTTTGGGCCGGGCCTCTATTTCGACCGGGTGCTGGCCGACATGAATCACCTGCCCTTCCGGGATAGCTCATTTTCCTTGGCATTTTCATCGGCCTCCCTGCACCACAGCCGCGACCTTCGGATCAGCCTGAACGAGATCTCCCGGGCCACGGCTTTGGGAGGTCGGCTGGAGCTGATCAACGAGCCGGTTCTCGGCATTTTGGAGCGTTTTCTGCCGGGGCGGGGGCATTTGGAGGCCGAGGATGGGGTGCTCGAGAACCATTACAGCTATTCGGTTTGGACAAAGACCCTTAAGGGGGCGGGATTCGACGGACGGGCAAAATTTCCCGAGAACATCGCCAGCCGTTTGGCGTCGGGAGATTTCTCAAAGCGTCACAAATTTTTCCGGATAGCCAAGGCGTTGGCAGGTTTATGGTCAATCCAAGTGGCCAGGGTGCTTCAAAAGAAGGTCCTGTTTCGGCCGGGGATGATCCTGCTGGGCCTGCCGCTGTGCTATTCCGGGCGAAAGATCAGGGATAGCATAAATGCGTGACGCGTCGACCCATAACCACAAGGCCCCGGTGAGGGTGCTGTTCTTCGTTTGGGGTGGGATTGGGAACATGGTGATGGCCCTGCCGGCCATCGATTCAGCCATCGGCCGCAATGGCCAAAGAAAGGTGATGGTGGCCGCCCAGAAGCCGGAGATGCTGGAACTGCTGTATGGCCGAGATTTGGCTGGAAGGCTGGTCATGGACTCGTTGGATAGCTTTCAGAATGCCCGGAGATTTGGGCCACAGGTTGCGATAAACACCGTCCCCTCTCCCCGGCTAAGGGGCGGGCTGTGGGCTCTGCTCAGCGGGGCCGGAATAAGGATTAGTTCCCGGCAGTTTGCCGGGCCATTCATCAACCATCCTTTGCCGGATACCCGGGGCCACTTCTCACAGATGAACCATGACCTTCTGTCTCCGCTGGGGATTCAGGAAAGGGCTGAATATCCCAGACTGATGGTTAATCCTGCCTGGAATCGCCCGGCCGAGGATCTTTTAAGACAGTTCAATATTGGTGCTCAACACAAATTGGCCGGATTGCATCCCGGGGCCGGCCAGGCCATGAAGCGTTGGTCTTTAGGCAATTTCGCTGAGGTGGGTAGGCAGCTGGCCAAAAGGGGATACCGGATCATTGTTCTGGGTGGTCCCGAGGAGGTGCTTCTGGCGGCCGAAGTGGCACGGCAGATTGGCTCCGGGGCGGTCTCGGCAGCCGGGCGGGGCGGACTGGGGCTGGCCTTGGCTTTGATCTCGCGATGCCGGGTGGTGATATCCAACGACAGCGGCCTGGCCCACTGCTCGGCCGCCTTGGGGGTCCCAACAGATCGGAAGAGCACACGTCTGAACTCCAGTCACCGAATACGATCTC
>CALGNM010000117.1 GCA_937958665.1 uncultured bacterium
GATCGTATTCGGTGACTGGAGTTCAGACGTGTGCTCTTCCGATCTCCTTCATGTTCTGGAAGCTGGCCAGAGTGTCCTGGAACCTCTCCCGCTGGGAGTCAGCTACGAAAACTATTCCATCTACCCCACGCAGCACTAGTTTGCGGCTGGCATTGTAAAACACCTGGCCTGGTACGGTATAGAGATGGAATTTCGTTCGGTATCCCTGGATGGTGCCTAGGTCCAGGGGCATGAAATCAAAAAACAGAGTGCGGTCCAGCTCGGTGGCCAGGGAGATCAGCTGGCTCTTGGCCTGGGGATCGACCTTCTGATATATCTGGCGCAGGTTGGTGGTCTTGCCGCCCAACCCCGGCCCATAATAGACTATCTTGCAGCTTATCTCCCGTGAGGCCCGGTTGATTAAGGCCATGGCTCAGACTATCCTTTGGAAGAGTTCCAGATACTGCCGGGCCGATGACTCCCAGGAGAAATCCGAGATCATGGCCCGCGACACCAGTGCGTTCCACAAACTTTTCTGGTCATACAACGATAATGCCCGGGCCACCGTCGAGACTAGGGCGGAGGGGGTGAAGTCGGGAAAGGTGAAGCCGTTGGTGTCGGGCGAGTTGTCCTTGTAGTCCCGAACCGTGTCAGCCAGGCCGCCGGTCTGGCGTACCACCGGTATTGCCCCATAGCGCATGGCGATTAATTGCCCCAGACCGCAGGGTTCGTAACGTGAAGGCATCAGAAAAATGTCCGATCCGGCATAGATCAGGTGGGCGGCGGGATCGTCAAAGGCCAGCAGTACTCCCAGTCTTCCTTTATGGATTTGTCTGAGTTCCTCGAACTTTCGGTGATAGCCGACATCCCCGGTGCCCAGCAGCACCAGGTTGACATCCATCTCCAGCAACTGGGGCAGAGCCTCGATCAGGATATCCAACCCCTTTTGGGCCGAGAGCCGGGTGACCAAGCCCAGCAGGGGCCTTTCGTCCGCCTTTTCCAGGGAGAAACGTTTGCCGATTATCCGTTTGGCTACCAACTTGTTGCCGAGATTTCCCGGCCCGTAGCGGGCCGGAATGAAGCTGTCGCTCTGCGGGTTCCACTGGGCATAGTCGATGCCGTTGATGATCCCGGTCAGCTTTTCCTTCAGGACATTTAGGAATCCATGCAGACCGCAACCGAACTCAGGGGTCAGTATCTCCCGGGCGTAGGTGGGGCTGACGGTAGTAATATGGTCCGCTCCCGCCATTCCCCCTTTCAGAAAATTCATCTTGCCGTAGAATTCCAGGCCGTCGATGTTGAACAGGGACCAAGGCAGGCCGGCGGTCAGCATCTCCTCGGGCGGGAATAGCCCCTGAAATGCCAGGTTGTGTATGGTGAAGACCACCTTGGCGGAATTAAGGGATGGCCGGCTTTGGTAGAGATGGCGGAGGTATACGGGAACCAGCCCGGTCTGCCAGTCATGGCAGTGGATAATGTCCGGAACAACCTCCAGCCGGTCGATAAGCTCCAGGGCCGCCCGGGCAAACAATATGAAGCGTAGACCGTTGTCGGGATAATCCCCTTCCGGGGTGCCATAAAGTCCGGGCCTCCCGCTGAAACAGGGATGATCGACCAAATAGACCGGGACCCCCGGAATGTCGTGGGATAACAATATTTCAACCCGTTCAAGGCCCCTCCCAACCGTAATCTCCAGTTCCAATCCTGTCCTTTCCAGCCGGGAGAGGGGGGCGATAGACTGGTAGGCAGGAAGCACGGCCAACGAACCGTGCCCCACCTGATTAAAAATCCGGGTTAAAGCCCCGGTGACATCGGCCAACCCTCCGGTTTTAGCCAGTGGCACCAGTTCCGAGGCTACGGTCACTATTTTCAGGCGCTGATCACTCAATCTATCTCAATCTCCCGAAGGAATTCAGCCGCCTCCTCGGGAGGGGTGGGATTGATGTAAAATCCTGTTCCTCTCTCGAATCCGGCTACCCTGGTAAGTCGTGGCATGATCTCTATGTGCCAGTGGTAGAAATCGGTCCGGGATTGGTCGCAGGGGGCGGTATGGATCACCAGGTTGAAGGGGGGATGGTTCACCGCTCGGTCCAGTCGCATCAGGGTCCCCTTCAGCAGTTCGGCCAGCCGGTCCATCTGGGTGGGAGGGGTCTCGTCGAAGCTGGAAAGGTGATGTTTGGGCAGGATCCAGCACTCGAAGGGGAAGCGGGCGGCAAACGGCACCAGACTGATGAAATCCGGATTCTCCATAACCACCCGTTTCGGGTCCGATAACTCCTGCCTGATGATGTCGCAAAAAACGCAGCGTTCCTTGTAGCGGAAATACTCCAGGGAGCCATCCATCTCCTCCCTGATATTTTTGGGGACGATGGGGGTGGCTATCAGCTGGGTGTGCCCGTGCTCCAAGGTAGCACCGGCCCGGAAGCCCTGGTTCTTGAAGACCATCAGGTACTTGAGGCGGACATCCCTCCGCAGGTCCTGCATCCTGGTTATAAAGGCCTGCAACAGCAATGCAATCCTTGACGGCTCCATGCCGGACAGTTGCAGGCTGTGCTCAGGGCTTTCAATGAAGACCTCATGCACCCCTATCCCGTTCATTTTGTCATAGAGGCCTTCCCCGGTCTTGTTCAGCTCGCCCTCCACCCGGAGGGCGGGGAACTTGTTGGGCACCACCCTCAGGGTCCAGCCCGGTGTATCGGAAGCCGTTCCCGGGGATCGGATGGCCATTATTTCATGGGGGGTCAGATGCTCGTTGCCGTAACAGAAAGGGCATGGCCCGCTCTGTCTTGGCTCGGGTATTACTTCGTAATCGACCGGCCGTTGTCCACGTTCGGTGGAAATAATTACCCAACGGCCGATAATCGGATCCTTGCGCAGTTCTGGCATAGTCAACTATTTGCAAGTGTTGGCAAGTTCATTATAGCCAAACTGATGGCTAAAGTCAACCAAAGAAGAGGCTGGCGAATGCCAGCCTCTTCTTTGGTTCCAGGACTATCGGGTTATTTCTTCTGTTTGGGGGCCGGCTTGCCCTGGGGCTGGGGCTTCACGGCCGGCTTTTCGGGCTGATTTTCAGGGGTCTCCGGAATATCTATCAAGTACTCGATTTTGGCTTCATCCTTAAGCCGCTTGATCAATCCTTCGTAGAGAGCCTGCTGGCGTTCTTTCTGAAGCTGGCCGGCTATCTGGCCTTTCACCTGGTCTAAATCCCTGACTCCAGCCTTGATTTTATCATCGATGCGGTAGATTGTGAAACGGGTAAAGTATTTGACAGGTTTGGGATGGTATTTGCCGTCCTTGAGCCCCTTGGCGGCAGCGTACACCTCGGGAGCCAACTGGTCCTTGCCCACCAGACCCAGGTCCCCGCCCTGCTCCTTGCTGGCATCCAGGGACCGCTTGGCGGCTATAACCGGGAAGGAATCGGGGGAGGCCTTGACCTCATCGATTATCTTCTTGGCTTCCTCTTCGCTGCCCACCACAATCCAGCGGAGGTGAAGCTTTTGCCCATCTTTCTTCTCTAGTTTGACCACTGCATAGCGAGGTTCGCTCGGGATTACCGCGGTGAACTTGTCCTTGGCGGTCTTGAACAAGGCCGGCTCGGGCTCGGGTTTCTGGTCTTTGCTGATCAGACCCATGCTTCCGCCGCTCTTGGCGTTGGGAGCGATGGAATGGCGGGCCACCAGGCTGTCGAAGGGCTGGCCTTTGCGGCTATTCAGCTGTTTGCGGATGGATTCGGCCAAGGTTCGGCTGTCCACCACTATTTGGCTGGCCCTGACCTGCTCCGGTGTGCGGTATTGCTCCAGATTCTTTTTATAAAAAGCCTTTACTTCCTGATCGGTAGGCTGGGATTTGCGGATAACTTCCCGATCGTAAAGGCCGCGGATCAGTATATTCTGCTCGTTCTCCTGGATGCGGTTGTAGATGTCCGGCTCGTTGACGATCGATTGGCGCAGGGCCTCGGCGTGCAGAAGCCGACGCTCAATTATCTGGTCCAGAAACTTCTTCCGTCCGGCATCGCCCTCAAATTGGTTCCGGTAGTAGGAGGGGACCTTTTCCAATTCGGCATCCACCTCAAGCTTGGTCATGGGCTGGCCGTTGATGATGGCGGCGTATTCTTTGAAATTTTTATTGAAACAGCGGCCCACCCCCTCCAATGAGAGGCTGTCAACCCCCGGTATCTGCGAGGGGGACTTCTTGTATTCGGTCACCACCATCTGATAATGTTCGGCGGCCTTTTGAAAGTCATTGGAACGCTCGAAGGACAGAGCCAGATAGTAGGTGTAATCCTTGGCCATTTTGGACTTGGGGTATTCAGCCAACAGCCGCTGATAGGTGGAGACAGCCTTGGTGTAATCTTGATACTGAAGACTTAGCTGGGCCATCTCGGCCAGCAACGATTCCGGGTCTGCCTTGGACTTCTGGGGGGCTGCCATAGCGCTGGCCGCCAAGAATGCCAACATTAAAATCAGGCAGAATGTTCTCTTCATGGGCATCGTTCGTTCTCCTTTGTTGTGTTAATATGCTGATGATATTATAAATGTTCGTTACAGTGCCAGGTAAGCCAAAATTTAGCACAAATCATGCCAGAAAATGCATGAATGCCCCGGAGGCCAGGGGAATCCTGATATTGTCATCCAATGGTATGGGCAGCAATTCTACCGCCATAGCAACTACTGCTCCCAGCAGTACTTGGGTCAGGAAGAGATGAATCCCTGGCAAGAACATGATCGCGGCCCCGATAAGAATGCAGCCCGCCAGCCCGGCGCCGGTCCCCTCCAGGGATTTTCCGAAGATGATGGGGCGGCCGATGCTTCGGCCCACTATGGCCGCCAGAGAATCACCGATTATCAGGTAAGCTATGGCCAACATTGCCACCGAGTCCTCGAACAGCAAGAAGCAGGCCAGCGAGGAGATCATCAAGTAAGTGGCGCCGGTTAAGGCGGAGATTTCGTGTTTGCGAAGCAGTGGGCCGAAGATATCCAGGAATATTATCCTGGCGAACATGTGCTTGAGCCTGATTACATCTATTACGATGATGGAGAGAGTGGCTGCGAGCAGAATCCACTTGGCCAGGGCCTGTTGTCCAAGCAGCATAAAAACATAGTAGATGGCCGGGATGCCCAGTCCGGCCAGCAGATGAAAAGACTTGCGTCTGATTTCCCGGTGGATGGTCATGGTCAATCCGGACTGATCAAAACAGGAAGGATCCGGACAGCCTGGAGGAGCCTTCCAGATATTGATGGGCCATATAGCCGTAATCGAATCTGAGCCGTCCGACTTTCAGGCCAGCACCAGCGGTGAACCTGCCCTGGTCGCTTCCCAGCCGGGCGGCGATTCTATTTTTAAGCCAGTACTCTAATCCGGCCTTGAGGTCCAAACTAATGTCCCCAGCATTGAAATTGGCGGCCGAACCACGTCCCTCCAGGCGAACGTCTCCGCCGATGGCCAGGGTGAGGGGCCGGCTTCCAGCGATCAGCGGATGGTAGGAAGCCCCGGTCCGGATGGTGGGGTAGACCAACTCCCGGGTTCCGTTGTCCCAGGCTATGTAGGTGGTGGTGATGTCCTGGAGGCTGACCCCCAGCCTTAACCTGCTCTGCCAGTCTCCGGAAATGCCTGCATCCAAACCCATGCCCCAGGCGGAGTTTGGCCCTAAGGACTTATGCGCCATCTTGAGGTTGAGTCCCCAGCATAATCCGGATTCGTGGTGCCGCCCGTAGTTTATCAGCAGAGCTGATTCTACATCATCATTGAAGGTTATCCTGGTGTAATCAATTCTTTCTCCAGGGTCCATAATTCCATTGTGGTTAAGATCAATCAAGGCTTGGTCGGTATAAGGTATATCGCTGACGGCCAATCGAAGGTAGATCAGGCTCAGGGCATAATCTCCCATTGGTTTGGTGTAGCCTATGGCATCATGGGTTACCAATGAGCCGAAATATCGGGCATAGATCGGAAGAGCACACGTCTGAACTCCAGTCACCGAATACGATCT
>CALGNM010000118.1 GCA_937958665.1 uncultured bacterium
CCACCGAGATCTACACTCTTTCCCTACACGACGCTCTTCCGATCTCGGTGGAGGTGATCCGGCGGCTGGTTTCCTGACCGCCCAAGGCCGGGGCCCTCAGGGCTGGGACAGCCTGGCCCTGACCTCCTCCGGCATCCCGACCACCTGGTTGTTCTGGTAATCGAAGCAGACCACCCCGGTCTTGGCCAGGGCCACCTCCCGGCCGGTGTCCCGGTTCTCCAGGCGGAAGTGGAAGTCGCAGCCGGTGCGGGAGAAATCCCCGGCCCCGGCCCAGATCCGGATGACCTCGCCGTGGAAGGCCTGGGAGCGGTAGACCACCGCCGCATCGGCCATGATCAGCCCCACCCCGCCGGCGTTGCGCTCGGCGTAGCCCAGGGACTTGAGGAACCGGATCCGGGCCTCGTGCACCAGCGACAGCACCCGGTCGTTGCCCAGGTGCCCCCCGTAGTTGATGTCGCTGACCCGCAGGGTGATCTCGGTGGCAAAGGGCAGTTTTTCCGGGATATCCAGTTTTATCCTGGCCATGCCCAAACTCCTTTCGCTATATGGCATTTTGACCTTCCCATTATACCCCAAACCCGGGATTTTCGCCATGCCGAAGTTCGAGATAAGCACCTCCGCCCGCAGCCAGCTGATAGACATCACCGGCCAGGTGCAGAAAATGATAGCCGACCGGAAGATGGCCGAGGGGCTGTGCCACCTTTGGGTGCCCCACACCACCGCCGGGCTGACCGTCAACGAGAACGCCGACCCCGACGTGGCGGCCGACATACTGAGGCAGCTGGACCGGATGGTGCCCTGGGAGAACGGCTACCGCCACGGCGAGGGCAACTCGGCCGCCCACGTCAAGTCCAGCCTGATGGGCTGCCAGCTGACGGTGGCGGTGTCGGGCGGCCGGCTGGCCCTGGGCACCTGGCAGGGCCTGTATTTCTGCGAGTTCGACGGCCCCCGCCGCCGCCAGGTCTGGGTCGAGTTCATCCCAAAAAATTGACATTGCCGCCCGAAGAATATTGACATATACTGTCTGCAATATCCGCCATTTGCCAGCTGCCCTAAGACTGGCATAAATATTTCTTGACAACCCTATCCGGTTAGCATATACTATCTTAACTATGAGCAGCTACAAAGTACTGGTGGCCGACGACGAGCCGAATATCGTCAAGATCATGGAGTTTGAGCTCAAGAAGAGCGGCTACCAGGTGATGACCGCCAACGACGGGCAGGAGGCCCTGGAGCTGGTCAAGGCCAACCCTCCGGACCTGATCCTGTCGGACATCATGATGCCCAAGATGGACGGCTACGAGCTGTGCCGGGAGGTCAAGAAGGACCCGGCCCTGCGGGGCATTCCCTTCATCTTCCTGACCGCCAAGACCGGCCTGGAGAACCGCATTCAGGGCTACATTTTGGGGGCCACCAAGTACATAACCAAGCCCTGCGGCCGCCAGGACCTGCTGAAGGCCATCGACCTGCGGCTGCGGCTGGCCGAGGAGGCCAAAAAGCTGTTCGCCCAGAAGGCCAGGACCTTCTCCGGCGACCTGTCGATCATCTCGGTGTTCAGCCTGATAGACATGTTCTCGCTGGGAGGCTGGAGCGGGCACATCGAGATGACTAGCCCGGACGGCAAGCGGGGCCGGATAGACATCAAGGACGCCGTGCTGGAGAGGTACACCCTGGAGGGGCAATCGGGGGACGATATTTTGCCCCTGCTGTTGTCATGGACCCAGGGAAAGTTCACCGCCGAGAGGAGCCCATAAAACCCGCCGCAAAGGCGGGTTTTGAGGTTTTAGAGCCTATGAAGACCATACGTTGTTCTATTATTGAAAGCCAGGGTGTTAAACGGGTCAAGCTGGTTTTTCCCTTCGACCGCCAATTAATTGAAAAAGTAAAGGCTTTGCCGGGAAGGGCCTGGAGCGAATCGGACAAATACTGGCACCTGCCCTACCGTTACGACTATCTGGCCTGCTTGAAGGAAACCTTCGCCGGGCTGGCCGAAATCCTGCAGGACAAGCCGGCAAACAAGGATATCGCCAAGCATGACCTGCCCCCGGAGTATCTGGAGCAGCTTAAACTCAAAAGATACAGCCGCAGTACCATTAAAGCCTACCTGAACCACTTTACTATGTTTCTGGCATTTTGCGGCCACGACAATACCCGCAGCATCAGCCAGGATGATATCAAAAAATACCTGCTGCATTTGATAAACGATCGCCAGGTATCGGGCACCTATCAGAACCAGGCAATAAACGCAATCAAGTTCTATTATGAGAAAGTGCTGGGCCAGCCGCGTGTCGTTTACCAGCTGCCCCGGGCCAGAAAAGAAAAAAGACTGCCTTCGGTTCTTTCCGAAGAAGATGTGACCAGTATTTTTGAGCAAACAGACAATCTAAAACACCGGACCCTGCTTTCCTTGATCTATTCGGCCGGTTTGAGGCTGAGCGAGGCAGTCAATCTTCAGATCGCCGATATAGACAGCAATCGCAAACTGATCACCATCAGGTCGGCCAAAGGCATGAAGGATCGGGTTACCGTTTTATCGGACAGCATCCTGGGCTTGATGAGGGAATACTACCGCCAATACAAACCAAGGAAATATTTGTTCGAAGGCTCTGATGGAGGGAAATACAGCCCCCGCAGCGTGCAAAAAGTATTTGCCATGGCTTGCGGGAAGGCTGGTATAAAAAAACATGCCACGGTCCACACCCTGCGGCACAGTTTTGCCACCCATCTTTTGGAGCATGGCACCGATCTGAGATATATTCAGGAATTATTGGGCCATAACAGCTCCAAAACCACCGAGATATACACCCATGTGTCCAAGCAAAGCCTGGGCAAAATAATAAGTCCCTTGGATAGGCTGAAAATAAAGAAAAAGTGATTGACTTGCATTGTTTCTGAGGCTATAATTCAAAAGGTGCGTAAAGCCGACCATATGGTTGCGGATATACGCACCTTCCCCAACAGCCAAAGACAAAAATACACGCACTTCGCCAAGCCAGTAGTTAGTTGAAACCACAATATCGGGGCAGGTCGTTGGGGTCAATGGTTAGCCTCATGTTACTGAACATTAGATGATTTATGCGTAACAATTTTTTGTAAATTGGATTTGAACGGAGGGATTGTATGGTGAATAAAACTGATGCCATTGAAATAATAACGTGGGCTGAAGAAAATGGAATAAGTATCTGGATAGATGGTGGTTGGGGGGTAGATGCCCTATTGAAAGAAGAAACTAGAGAACACAACGATATTGATTTATTTGTGGAGGAAATCAACGGCAAGAAATTTATCAATATACTAAAGGAAAAAGGCTTTGCTGAAATTACTGAATCATACACAACAGCATCTCACACGGTTTGGAAGGATACTAAAGGTAGAATAATTGATCTTCATATATTTAAATTTAATGAACAGGGATACATTGTTTTTGAAGGAGAAGCATACCCCCCAGACGTGTTTAGTGGCATTGGGGAAATAGGTGACAAAGTGGTACGGTGTATTGATGCAGAAAACCAAGTGTTATTTCACTTGGGCTATGAGCATGATGAAAATGATGTGTATGATGTAAAACTTTTATGCGAAAGATTTGGTATTCCTATTCCCAGCGAGTACAAGTAACCAACAACCGCCAATTTAAATAAGCATAAATTTAATTATAGCTGTGTCGTATCATTTAAAAATTACGAAAGAGCCAATTTAATGAATGTTACACAGTTTCTTTTTAATGTGGAATAAAAAAGCGAGATAAGTTGCGGCATCAACTAACAATGCATTGCCGGCTCCGCTGTGCTCCGACCCAAACCTTTTCGCTGGGAGACAAGCTCCGCCAAGGGGTATTCCTTTGGGGTCCAGCTCAAAGGCTTCTGCAATGCGAAACGTTAGCCGCAAGCCGCCGCTTGCTTCGTACTTTTTAATCGCGGAGTCCAACATCCCATGAACCACAACAAACTCAAGCACCTCGAATTTATCCAAGCCATCGTGAATCGACTCGGCAACAATTCATTTCTTGTGAAAAGTTGGTGCATCACCCTGTCAGCGGCCCTCACAGCGCTGTCCGTTGGAACTCACAAAGAGTACATAGTGCTCGCCTACTTCCCAATTGCTGTATTCTGGCTCCTCGATTCCTACTATCTCTGGCAGGAGCGACTGTTTCGAGGGCTGTACGATGAAGTACGTGAAATGACCGAGGGAGATATCAACTTTGCCATGTCGTTTTCTCAGGCGAACAGGAAAGACCACTCGTATTTCGGTGCATTCTTCTCCATAACAATATTCCCCTTCTACGCGATACTCATTGTTTCCATATTGTTCATCATTGTGACGGTGTGAAATGGCCAATCGGGTATTTTTCAGTTTTCACTACGATGATGTCGAATCATTTCGGGCGAATGTGGTCCGAAAGCATGGATTAACGAAGCCTGGGCTGGAAGCCGCAGGTTTTATTGATGCTTCGATCTGGGAGGAGGCCGAGCGACATGGGCCTGAGAGCGTCAAAAGATTGATCAATGACCACCTGAAGGGAACCTCTGTTAGCTGCGTTCTCATAGGCACACATACATGGTCCCGCCGTTGGGTGAGATATGAGATTTTCAAGAGCTATGATCGAGGCAATCGGCTTTTTGGCGTCCATATCAACTCTATCAAGGACAAGACGCAGACAGTGCTTCCTTTGGGGACAAATCCCTTCGAGAACCTTGGCTTTACCATTAGCGCCGACGGTCAAACAACTAAATACTACGTGTTTCATACTGGCAAGTGGATTGAGTACACAGACCTATCTCCTCAAAATGCCTCAGGTCGATTTGACCGGCAATATTGGGGAAAGGGTTTCAACCTCTCTCATTGGGTCCCCATATACGACTGGGTCTCTGGGGACGGATATAATAATTTCTCTACCTGGGTCGACAATGCGAAATGACCACCCCGTATGGTCAGACACACGGCGGCCAGCGGCTAACAGGCGTAACCACGCCGCTCCCTCATTGATATGGCGAGGTTGAAGCAATGTCAAAAGCTACAGTTGTGGTAGCTCAACGGTTTTGCTCACTCTTGGTGTGCGGCTACGGCCGCAAAAGAATAGATCGTTTGATAGCGGCCTCCGCCGCATCGTTTGATAGTTCGCAAAACCGCTGCGTGGTTACGCCAAACGTTGGGCGCAATTAAATGGCGCGTTAAATAAATAGCCCGGCCGAGAAATATAAAAACAAAAGACGAGCGGCACAGTTTAGGGAAACAATAAATCCGCGAATTAAATTAAAAAGATATGAAATAAAACCACAGACAGAGCAGAATAGAAAAGGCAATTAAAGTGAAAAAACATATGAAATTAAAAAAGCCTACAATACTAGGTGTAGTAAACATTACTGAAGACAGCTTTTCAGATGGCGGCCTTTATTTGAATTATGATAAAGCTATAGAGAAATCACTTCTACTTGTTAAGGATGGCGCTGACATAATTGATTTAGGAGCCGCTTCCAGTAATCCTGAATCAAAAGAAGTAAAGCCTCATGAGGAAATAATCCGTTTAAATGATGTCATCGACAAATTGCATTCTCAAAATATTTCAGTTTCTGTTGATTCATTCAAACCCGAAGTTCAAAAATATTTTTTAAAAAAGAATGTCCACTATTTAAATGACATTCAAGGGTTTCCATACGCAGAATTATATCCTGAATTGGCAGAATCTAATTGCAAACTCATTGTTATGCATTCCATACAGCGGCTTGGGAAAGCCCAAGTAATCGAAACTGTTCCCGAAAATATATTTAATGGAATAATTGATTTCTTTTCGCAACGAATAAATTCACTTCAAAATTCAGGCGTTTCATCCGAAAGAATTATTTTAGACCCAGGGATGGGTTTCTTCTTAGGCTCTAACCCAGAAACGTCAATATATGTTTTGAAAAATATTTTTCGAGTAAAAGAATACTTTAAATTACCAATTCTTGTTTCGGTTTCTCGGAAATCTTTTTTAGGAACTATTGTTGGGCGAGGAGTCAACGAGCGAACGCCAGCGACCCTGGCTGCTGAAATTTATATAAGCTATATGGGTGTGGATTACATCCGTACGCATGATGTAAGAGCTTTAAGTGACGCATTAAAAGTGCTTGGGATGTTAAATTGCTAATTTGTAATTGACAACCATTTCAAGATGGATTACGGTTTTATTATGCTGATCTATAACTTGGGAATACTAAGTTCTTAAAGGCGAAAAATAAGGTCTCTTGGTTTTGATGGAATAGATTGGGGTAATTGAAAATAAAGAGAATCAACCAACTCCCCTTAATGAGTGCCGCTCAATGCAAATAGAGAAGAGAATCGGCCGGGAAAAGAAACGCTGTGGTTACGCGCCATTTAACAGCGCCCAACAGGCAATAAAACTTCGTTCCCTTCGGTCACTACGCCCTTCGGGCAAATTGCCTTCGGCAACTTGTTTTATCGCCGGCCCGTTAT
>CALGNM010000119.1 GCA_937958665.1 uncultured bacterium
CCACCGAGATCTACACTCTTTCCCTACACGACGCTCTTCCGATCTCCCCGGTGCTCGGCCGAGAAGAAGAAATAGACCAGGGTGGTCAGCACCCCGGCCACGAACAGAAGGTTGTTCAGCGAGTTCAGGGGGATGGCGGTGGCCTGGACCTGGGCCATCACGTCGGCCGACAGCTGGGCCATCACCGTCAGCCCGGCCCCGATGCCCACCACGAACGACAGGGGGAAGCGGATCAGCCAGTTCAGCTTGCGGGAAAAGGCGAAGAACACCAGCAGCCCCAGCAGCCCCGGAATCAGCAGGTAGAACTTGTGGGAGAAGTCGGTGTAAAGGGGGTTGACCAGGTTGGGCAGGACCACGTTGTGATATTCGGCGGCCACGAAATAACCGGCCGAGATCCCCACGTAGACGTGCTCGGCGAACTTGTAGAGGGGGTTGTCCTTGTACAGGAAGCTGTAGATGCACAGCACCAGCAGGGCCGCCAGCCAGGTTCCGAACAGGGCCATCTTACTTGCCCTCCTTCCTTTTACGGGTGGCGAAGTAGGCGATGTTGCCGATGACGATGAAGGCGATGATCAGAAAGTGTCCCAGGCTCTGGGCCGACATCCCGGTGGCCGCCTGCCCCGGCCGGCCGATCAGAATCTCATACTCGGCCGCCCCCCTCATTCCGCCCATCAGGCCCTGCAGTTGGTTGGACTGGAGGTAGGCCGAGAACTCCGGGGCCGACACCGCGGTGCAGCCCCCGGTCACCGGGACCCTGAAGCGCTGCCAGGCGTATTGGATCCACATCAGCAGGCCGGGGTCGCCGGCCGAGAAGGACACCACCGCCGCCAGGTCCTTAAGCGACCGAACCCGCCTCATCAGCGGCAGGGTGTCGGTGCGGTTGCGGTAGTAGTCCTGGGGGAAGGCATCATAGATATTCTGGGCCATGGACACCACCACCACGTACTGCCCGGACTTGTAGCCCAGGTTGACGTAATCGGTGCCGTATTTTTTGTCCGGAAAATCCCGGCGGATCACCCCGGCGATCTGCCGCTCGATCAGGGGGATCCCGGTGACCCAGTGGCCCATCATCACCACCTTGAGGTTTTTGGACATGGCATGCCGGAGCATGGCCTCGGCCAGGGGGTGGAGCTCCGGCATCGAGCCCGGGTCGTAGTCCCAGGAGAACAGCACCGGGGTGCCGGCCGGCAGGCTGTCGATCAGCTGGTAGGCCCGCCGGACGTCCTGGGAGACCGTCACCGGCATCTTGAGGTCCATCAGCAGGGCGGCGGCCACCACCAGGGCCATGGCCAGGAAGATCCAGCGGCGGTCGATCTGGACCAGCCGGGACATCAGGCTTTTGAATCCCATCTTCAGCTACCTCCCCCGGTGGTCAGGTAGGAGCGCTCGATGCCCAGCATCATCCGCAGGGCCATTGACACCGCGCCCAGGGCCGCCCCGATCTTGATGCCCCGCTGCCCGGCGGCGTTGGGGATATCCATGATCCACTGGGTCAGCGACTCCAGGGCGCCCGGGAACCTGGACCCCACCCAGGGCAGGTGCTGCCACAGGTGGTTGCCCAGGGGGATCCGCCCCACCATGATGATCACCGCCGCCACCAACAGCAGGGTGGCCTCCTTGTTGCGGGCCCGAAAGGCCCGGTAGGCGGCCGAGGCGATGAAAAAGGCCAGCAGGGAGAACATGGCCGCCGAGAGCGGGGCCATCACATTGTCGTACAGCCAGTAGTAGGCGGTCCCTTCATTGATGCCCCAGCCGAGGCCGATTATCATCATCCCGACCAGGCAGGCCAGCAGGACCAGGCTGTAGGGCCAGCCGGCCTGGCGCTGGCGGATCTTGGCGGCGTGCACCTGGATCAGGTTGCCGATGCCCAGCACCAGGGTGAAGGCCACGATGATGATCTCCCAGGACTGCATCTCCTGGGCCGAGGCGGCCACCGCATGGTGGGGCACGAAGAAGGCCAGTATCATGTAGAAGCCGGCCAGGAAGGTGATGATCAGCGGCAGGGTTTTCTTCATGGTCTCGTCCCCCTATTGTGAGGCCAGCCAGCGGCTGACGAAGAAGTGCAGGGCGGGGTATTTGAGGGCCAGGGTCTCCAGAATCACCCCCAGTATGATCAGGCCGAGGGCCAGGGCCTTGCCCCAGTCCTGGGCCTTGATGGTGCCCATCAGCACCGGTTCCTGGGACAGGTAGGCCGAGGCGGCGTAGATCTCCTCGCCGATCAGGGTGTAGTCGCAGGCCGCCACGAAGAAGGGCAGCTGGGTGATCATGGCCGTTCCGGCGATCTGGATGGCCCCGGTGGCGTAGCCGGTCTCGGCCAGGATCAGGGACTCGGCGTAGAAGGTGCCGATCATGAAGTTGGCGGCCGGCTTCTCCCGCAGCATCATTCCGTCCACCCCGGCGGTGTAGGCGAACTGCTCGTTGGTCAGGTAGCGGATCCGCTCGGCCCGGTAGGCGTCGGGCCGGCCGGCGTTCAGGCAGCTGGCCCGGACTATCTCCTGGGCCAGGGTCATCACCAGCGGGTCGGAGCAGGGCACCAGCAGGGGGGTCTCGTACTCGGCGGCCTTGCCGGCCACCCGGCCCAGGATCACCAGGGAGGCCAGGGTCTGGATGTCGGACACCGCCGACAGTCCGCCCGAGGGCAGGTACAGGATGGGCCGGCCCATCTCGGTGGCCCGGCCGATGGCCTCGTCCACCGCCGACAGCCCGGCGATCTTCCGGACGAACAGGGCCGCCCCGTGCCGGGCCCGCCAGATGAAGAACAGCAGCAGCCCGGAGAAGGCCGCCAGGGCTGCCAGCAGGCTCCACCGCTGGGTGTTGAACCAGGACCCCGCCGGCACCACCGCCTGACTGACTTGGGAGGCCGTCAAGGTCTCGCCATCATATACCTCCAGCCGGTAGTAGTACTGAAGGCCGTTGGTCAGCCCTTGGTCATAATACTCGGATATCCCGGACACCAGCTCGGCCACCGGGGAAAAGGGGCCATCGGGGGATTCGGCCCGCATCAGGCGCTGCAGAGACTCCGGCCGGGTCGGAGCGGTCCAGCTGACCCGGATCTCACCTCCGGCATCGTTGGGAACGTCCCGGGCCTCCAGCCAGATCTTCGAAGAACTGGCGGCTTGTTCCCAAGCCGAAAAGTCGCCGCCATAGGCCGCCCCGGCCAGCAGACAAGCGGCCAGCAGAGCAACGGTCCTCATTCGTTTATTCCTGTTGTGGTTAATTAAAGATGCCCGGCGCGATTTATGATCCCACCGGACATTGATGGCGTTTCCCCGGGGCGCGGGCTACTTTTCCGGCCCCGGTTTCATTTGTTCGATGATCCGGACGGCCTCCTCCCGGGTGTTGCAGATATTGGATTCCAGCCCGGCCTTCCGGGAGGCGGTGCGCACCGTCATCCGGCTCGCCGCATTCTCGCCGTAGCGGGCGAACCCCAGGATGTGGTCCTTGAACACCTCCCGGGACCGCCGCCCGTAATATTCGCTGATCTGGGCCCCGATGTGAAGGCCATCAATCCGGGACACCAAGTATACCGGGTGGCCCAAACTCTTGAACTGCTCCAGATTCAAGCGAATGAACTCGTCAACATCCTGCTCGGTGGCCACGCTGAAGTCGTCCTCGGTGAATAGGATGTTCCGCTCCGGATCGAAATCAAATTTTATGCTCTGGGCGCTCATGATCTTGTCTGCCTCCGCCGGTAAAAATCCAACCGGGGTCCGGACCTGGAACCTTCCCTCACCCGGTCAGTCCTCGATCAGTTCCACGTTGGCCCGGGGGACCACCGCCTTGGAGCCGTCCTCGAAGGCCACCTCCAGCACCCGGGCATGGCTCTCCGACTCCAGCTGCTGCAGCTCGTGGGGCAGGGCCGAGACCTTGCCGATCTTGCCGAAATAGGGCGGCCGGATCACCCGGATGGCGCTGCCGATGTCCATTCCCCCCTCCTCCTTGGCGGCCTCCCCGCCGGCCGGACTGCCGTCGTGGGGGATGATCACCTCGGGCCGCATCACCCCGGCCCGGATCTGGGTGGCCCCGTTGACCGAGGCCTTGAGGCCCTCCTTGGACTTCAGCAGTTTGAACGTCTTGGCGGCCATGGTCATCTGGCCAAAACCCTCGGTGATCATCAGGGTGGTGCCCACCTCCTCGTGGCCGGTGATGGCCACCCCGATATCGTAGCCCATGAACTTCTTGAGGTCGGCGTCATCGATGCCTCCCACCACCACCGCCCTGGCCCCCACCTCAACCGCCTTCTTCAGGGCCTCGTACCGAACCAATGAGCCCCCGATCACCACCTTGCCCCGGCATTCCGGGGTCAGCTGGGCGGTGGTCAGCTCCTGGGAGGGGTCGGACACCACCACCTTGATCTCCCCGTTGGTCTCGCCGCCCACTCCGAAGATGCCCTGGACGAAGGTACCCTCGGTCTCCACCGTCGCCCCCTCCGATTCGCTGACCTCGGTCACCCGGCCGTCGATGTAGGCCCTGATCTGGACCGGCATGGGGGGCTCCCGTAAAATCACCTGGCCGGTGATGCTGGAGATGGATTCGATGGTCCCGGCCACCGGGGCCTTGCAGGTGCTCTTGAACAGCCCGAAGAACCCCTTGCTCTCGGCGATGGCCTCATCCTTGGCCACCGGGTCGCCGATCTTCTTGAGCATGTGGGAGGGGACGTCCTCGGCCAGCAGGCCCAACAGCCCGGAGACATTCACCGGCTGGACGTTCCCCGGCAGTTCGGTCCTGGCCACTATCTGGTCTGAGTTGACCCTGTCGCCTTTTTTAACGATCACCTGTCCTTTCAACGGAAGCCGGCGATCCTTTCTGATCATGGTCCTCTCGGTCACCTTGAGGCCGGGAGTGTAAGCATGTGCCATATTTTATATCCTTCTTATTATTTCCGTTTGGGTCACGGACAGCCGTGCCCTGCTGTGCTATCGGGATTCCCTATTTGGGATAGACCTTCAGAGCCTGGTTCCATTCGGTCAGCTTCCGGATCCGCTCCCTGCGGTCCTCGGGCACTGCCAGCGGCCGGCCCCGGCCGTCCAGGATGACGCCCACCGTGCCTCCCTCCAAGGTGGCCGACAGTTCCTTGCCCCGTCCGGCCCCGACATCGAAGCCCTTGGCCGGAATGATGGTGGCCTGGACCTTCTCCGGCCCCAGCGGGATCAGGCAGATCGGAAGAGCACACGTCTGAACTCCAGTCACCGAATACGA
>CALGNM010000120.1 GCA_937958665.1 uncultured bacterium
GGGCAGGGCCTCGCCCCGGAAGCCATAGCTGGCAATGTTCATCAAGTCGTCATAGCTGTCTATTTTACTGGTGGCGTGGCGCTCCAGGCTGAGACGGATGTCATCAGGGGCCATCCCGCATCCGTCGTCCGAGACCCGGAGCAGCTCTAGGCCGCCCCGAACTATCTCCACCTCGATGGCCCCGGCCCCGGCATCCAGGCTGTTTTCCACCAATTCCTTGACCACCGAGGCGGGGCGTTCGACCACCTCGCCGGCGGCGATCTGGTTGACTATTTTCTCGGGCAGTATTTTAATTGGCATTGGACCTCGGCATATTCGCTTCTAGGGACGGGGCAAGCTATCCAGGGATTTGGTTCTGGCATCGGAATCGGTTCGGATCCGGTTGACATTTTTTATGGCGGATCGGTAAATCTCCACCGGCTCAGTCTTATCGGTCGGTGACGATCGGCCATTGCCGCATGAAGCCAGCCCGACAATGTTCATCACCAGAATCAGCCTCATATCGACTGCTCCTTTGGCCGGGTCTTCCAGCGACGGTGGACCCAGTACCAATGGTCGGGATGACGAAGCACATACCCCTCCAAACGGCGGGTGAATCCCTCGGTAAGCCGGATCATTTCGGAAAATCTGTCCCGGTCAAGGGCAGGATACAATGGTGGATCGATACAACCCCAATGCCCCTTTCCCTCCTGGCGCACAATGACCCCGGTTATGATTGGGGCCCCGGTTTTAAGAGCGAATACCGCCGGACCTCTGGTGACCGATGCCGGCCGCCCCAGAAAATTTATCATCAGCCCTTCGGGCCCAGCATCCTGGTCGGAAAGCATGGTTACAAACCGGTTGCGTCGCAGGGCTGACAACACCTCGCGGGCGGCCTCCCTTTTATAGATCACCTCAATGCCCTTGGAGGCTCGAAGTCGGTTCAGCATCCGGTCTACCGGCCGATTATGCTGGGGGTAGACCACTACTGAAAAGGGATAGCCGTAACAGGCCAGGGCCGCACCGAACATCTCCCAGTTGCCGAAATGGGCACTGACCAAAATGGCTCCCTTGCCTTCCTGCAGTGCCCGGTCAAGGTGATCTATCCCTTCCAGAGTTACCGTTTGCTTCACCTGCTGGCAGGTCATTATCTCAAACCTCAACAGCTCGGTCAGGTTGGCCCCCAGATTCTGATATAGGCGGCGAACAATGGCCCGATTATGGGCCTGACTGCTGCCGGCCAAGGATAGGTCGATATTATCCAGGGCCACCCGGCGGCGCAGGCCCAGCCTGAAGGCTAAGGTCCCCAGGGATGTCCCCAGCCAAAGGGCAGCCCTCTTGGGCAGAAGAACCAGGATCAAGCCCAAGGCCCTCAAAATAAGGTACTGGATGTAATGGGAAATTATCTTCATCGGGGAAAATAGAAAAGCCTAGCAAGTGAAAGCCCGGTCATGCTCACCGGCCCAGCAGCTTGGCTACCGGGCTTCGCATCTGGTAGACCGCCTTTTGGGGGCAGACCTCGCTGCAGCATAGGCAGTTGATGCAAATCTTATAATTGAACTCCGGAACCGTCCCCGCCGAGACCAAAGCGCTGACCGGGCAGCTTTCCACGCAGTAACCGCAGTTGACGCACCGGGTGGGGTCGATGGCCGGCTTAACCCAGAATAGACGGGCGGCGTGCCGGGCCAGAAATCCGGGGACCAGGGCATAGAACCAGTTGGGAGGCCAAACGAAGTCCCTGAGAGGAGTGAAACCGTCGCCCAACAACTCTATCCTGTCCAGCCGGGCCTCGCCCAGCCCCCGCTGATAGGCCAGCTTGGTGGTGGGGATGTCCAATGGATGGCGGCCAAGAAGATGGGCTGCGGCCGCATCCAACGCCACCCCGTCTCCAGATCGGAAGAGCACACGTCTGAACTCCAGTCACCGAATACGATCT
>CALGNM010000121.1 GCA_937958665.1 uncultured bacterium
TACGGCGAACCCCGAGATCTACACTCTTTCCCTACACGACGCTCTTCCGATCTTCTAAAAAACCTACCATCGGTTCTCCCTGATCCATTGTCTTCCGCAGATATTCTTATATGGACAGTTGGGGCATTCCTTGATCGGCTCCCCGGTTTCCCCGAACGGGATACCCTGGTCCCGGATCTCGCGCACCAGGGTGGCCACCGCCTGGCGGTAATTGCCAAAAACCTCCTCCCGGATGGCCTGGCCATCGAACAGGGGCTTGGCCTCGAATCTCTCCCCGCCCAGCAGGAACAGCTCGCTGTTGACCCGGGACACCTCCAGCCCGGGGTTTTCGGCCAGATACAGCATGATGTACATGGGCAGCTGGGTCGAGCGCAGCCAGTGGGGCCAGCGGTCACGCCCCTCGGCCATGAATTTTTCGTAGGACGGGATCTCGCCCCGGCCGGTCTTATAGTCCAGAATCACAACCTCATCGCCCCTCAAGTCTATCCGGTCGGCCCGGCCGAACATCGGCACCGGCCCCAGGCCTGGCAGTTCCGGACTGGCCTTCAGTTCGCACTCGCACTTAAGCACCGTGAAACCTCCGCCCTCCCGGCCATAGAGGCTGATCAAGCTCTTCAGACGGGCCTTAACCTGTCGCTTGATCAGGTAGATGGTGCCATCCTGATCCCGCCCATAGCGGCCGACAAAGGCCTGCTCCACCGCCTGCTCCACCTCCTGACAGTGCTGGGGTCCCGGCTGGTAGGGAACATTCTCCTTGCCCTTAAAAAATGCTTCCAGGGCCCCGTGGACCAGCGTCCCCACCTCGGAACGCTCGACATCGAGGGACACCTGGTCCCTCTCCCTGATGCCGGCCAGGTAGCGGTAGAAGAAGCGCAGTCCGCACTTCAGGTAGCTGTCCAGCATCGAGGGGCTGAAACGCAGTCTGGATATGGCCTCCATCATCCGGGGGTTCTTGGCCACCGGGGCTGGCGATTCCTGGGAGAAGCTGGCATCGAAGTGAACCAGGCGATGCCCGGCCCCCCGGATCCTCCGGCCTGACCGCTGCTCCTCCTGCCATACCAGCTGTTCCACAAAGCGGCTGGGCAGCCCCCCCTCCCCCTCGGTATATCCCAGCACTGCCTGCCTGGCCCCCCGGACCAGATTTTCGAAATGATACCGGTCAATGGCCTCCCGTCCGGCGGCGGTGGGAAGACCCAACTGGCTCCGCAAGGCCTGGGGCAGCAAGGTGTCGATGCGTTGGGCGGAGGGAAGCTGCCCCTCGTTGAGGTCCAGCATCACCACCTTTTGGAAGGAGAGCCCCCGGGTCTCCAAAAATCCCAGCACCTGCAGGCCCCGTCGTGATGTCCCGGGGAAAGGCACCTTGGCCTGGGAGATGAAATGCCGGGCCAGGCTGAAATAGGGCCTGATCTCCCGAAATTTCTCCACTCCCAGCAGCGAGTGTTCCAGGCCGGCCAGGGCCTCAGCCATCATCTGGAAGAACTCTCCGGCATAGGGATGGAGGCCGGCCCGGCTGCGCCCGGCCGCCTCGTCCAGTACCGCCCGCAGTTTCTGGCAGAAGCTGGCCACCGTCCCGAACTGTTCGAAGGGGTAGAGCACCAAGTTGTGTATCCAGGCCAAGTGGGCCCGCATCCTATCCGGCCCGAAATCGCCTCCCGGCAGTCCAGCCAGGCGCTTGCCCAGTTGGCCCCACAGCGCTTCATCATGCTCCAGCAGGCGGGGTGCTATCAGGCGGCGGGCTCCGCGCGACAGCAGTTCCTCCAGCCCGTGGAACATGGCCCGGGTGGGGTAGCCAGCCCCATCCAGCGATAGGTTCTTGACGTAGGGATGCATCATCAGCCGCAGGTAGTGGGGCAGAAAGTAGTTGTCACCCTCCCGGCTCTCCTGGGCCTGGGCGATGGCTTCCAGCAGGTCGTAAAGCGGCGTCCGGGATAGCGGATAGCCCATGGAGATATTCCACTGGCCCTCCAAGCCGGGCAACAGGTGATTAAGCACCGGGTAGACGGTGTCCGGACGGCAGAGGGTCAGCACTGTCCGCCCCAGGTCATCGCCCGGCCCAAGTTCATCACCCAGGGCCATCACCAGCCCATGGCTGTCCCCGGCCGTCAGGTAGCTGATCGCCGGTTCAGGCGGGGCGGCCCCCGCTTTCCGGGGGCTGATATCCAGGGCGGCGATGATCCGTTCGATCCCGGGCCCGTCCCTCAGCACCAACGCTACGTTATCCCGCTCCAACAGGGAGGAGAACATCTCCCTCTCGGCCCCGGTCAGGGCGAAGAACCCGGAAAGCACCACCAGCGAATATCCCGAGAGGTCCATTTGGCCGGCCCGTCTGGCCAAATGGCGGTAGGCCATGGCCCGGGTATAGAACCCGTCCTCCTCCAACTGCCGGTAGAAATGGCCGTACCATCCCCCCAGCCCGGCCAGCTGGCGGCCAAATCTCTCCGGCAACGGGTCCCGGGCCAGGGACTCCACCGAGGCCAGATCCCCGGGATCAATCCCCTCTATCAGCAGTTCCTCGAAGTCCTCGAACAGGGAGAACCCCCAGGCCAGAAAATCCTCCAGCGGCAGGGACTGCCCCTCCCCCGGCAGCTGGCGGTCCGGGTGCATCCGATAGAGCAGGGCCGCTCCGTCGGCCGCCTCCAACCGCCGGCCCCGCAGCCCCAGGGCCAATGCCTGCCGCTCTACGAAATCATCCACCGAGAACAAGATCGGAAGAGCACACGTCTGAACTCCAGTCACCGAATACGATCTC
>CALGNM010000122.1 GCA_937958665.1 uncultured bacterium
ACCACCGAGATCTACACTCTTTCCCTACACGACGCTCTTCCGATCTGAGGAACACCCCAAAGTGGCCCTGTGCTATAATAACCTGGCCGAAATCCGGCGGATGCAGGGAAGATACGACCAGGCCGAGGAACTGTATATAAGGGCCATCGATCTAAAAGAGAAGCTGCAGGGAGGGGCCCATCCGGAAATGTCCCTGTATCTCAACAACTTGGGTGATTTGTACCGCTCCCGCCAGAAATATGTGGAGGCCGAAAATGCCTACCGCCGGGCGCTGGAGGTCGAGGAATCGCAGGGCCACCGGGAAAGCCCCTCCCTGGGCAGCACCTACATGAACCTGGGCCGGCTGGCCTCCATCCAGGGATTCCACGAACGGTCCGAGGCCTACTTCCTTAGATCGATTGCTATTTTTGAGAGAACTTTGGGGCCGGACCATCCAGATACGGCCGAGCCGCTTTCCCTGCTGGCGGAAATGTATCAGTCATTGGGGAGGTACGGGGAGGCTGAAGCCCTGGGGTTGAGGGTTCTGGCGGTATGGCGCAAGGCGCTGGGTCCCCAGCATCGTCGGCTGAGGGATTTGCTGCAGACCCTCTCCAAGGTGTGTTTCGCCCAGAACCGGGCGGCCGAGGGGGAAGCCTATCTTAAGCAGGCCCTGGAGATAGACGGAAGACAAGGATAAACGATTTGGAGATTGCATGTTGATAACGGCAGTGGCCACCCTGTTCGTCCTGGGTGTCCTGGTCTTCGTACACGAGCTGGGGCATTTCTACCTGGCCAAGAGGGTAGGCATTAGGGTCCTCAAATTCTCCCTGGGCTTCGGCCCCAGGCTGTTCGGATTTACCAGGGGCGATACCCAGTACTTGGTCTCGGCCCTGCCCCTGGGGGGATACGTCAAGCTGGCCGGCGAGGAGGCATTTGAGGAAGGTTACACGGCTAAGCCGGGCGACTACATGTCCTGTCCCTGGTGGGGCCGGGTGCTGATGGCCCTGGCCGGGCCGCTGGCCAATCTAGTCACCGCCTTTCTGATATTTATCCTGCTGGGGCTGACAGGCTTCAACGTGCCCGATTACTCCACTGCCGTGGGACGGGTGGCTCCGGAATCGGCGGCGGCCGGAATCGGCCTTTCCGAAGGCGATAGGATAATAGCCCTGGACGGCCGGGAGGTCGGTACCTGGCATGGTTTGGACCAAATGCTGAGGTCTGAAGCCAGCTTTCGGACGATGACGGTGGATCGGGGGGGGGTGCGGATAGAACTGCCGTTGTCGGACAGCATGGGACCGGGGCTGTTGGAGGGCATGGAGCCAGCGGTCCCGGCCCAGCTGGGAGATATATACCCCGGACTGCCGGCTTATCAGGCCGGCCTGAACCCGGGGGACATAGTGTTGGCGGTGGACGGCCAGCCCGTCAAGGACTGGGATTCGATGAGGAAAGTGATAAACCACAGCGCCGGACGGCAGACCCGTCTGTTGGTCGAGCGGGGCCGCGACACCCTGAGCCTGCTGATCACCCCCGAAGAGCAGGACCTTCCGGGTCAGGGAAAGGTGGGGATCATCGGGGTCTCGGCCCCCTCCTATGGAACCTACAAACTGAGGCTGGGGCCTGTCGCCTCCCTAAGTAACGCCTTTCTGTACACCGGAACCCTGGTGGCCCGGACCTATGCCGCGATCTATCAGGCCCTGGCAAGGCCATCAACCGCCAAACAGCTGGGCGGGATCATCACCATCGGACAGATGGCGGGCAGCACCGCCAAGAAGGGTTTCGGGGACCTGCTGAATTTGATAGGCCTGCTCTCGATCAGCCTGATGGTCCTAAACCTGCTGCCCCTGCCGGTGCTGGACGGAGGGGTGATCTTCTTCACGCTGCTGGAGGGCATCCGGGGCCGTCCCCTGCCGGTAAGGGTCCAGGTGGTGATCCAGCAGGTGGGCATTGCCCTGTTGGTGATGCTGATGCTGTTCACTATCCTAAACGATGGGAAGAAGATCTTCAATCGCCACTCGGCGGCCAAGAAGAACTCCCAGCAAATGGAACAGGGCCGCTGATCGGATGTCAGCGGGAGAACCGGAACAATGTGGTTGACATCTGGCCGAAGGGATTGTTATAATAAAACCGCGGCTAATAGAAATAAATCAAAAATCCATACATATCGGAGGATGCCTTGAAGAGTTACAGCGCGGAGAAAATCCACAACATTGTGCTGGCCGGCCATGGGGGGTGCGGAAAGACCACCCTGGCCGAGGCCATGGTGCATGCCGGCAATCCGACCGGCCGGCTGGGACGGGTGGACGACGGGAATTCCATATTCGATTTCGATGTTGATGAAACCGCCCGAAAGATATCCATATTTTCATCCCTGGCGGCCTGCGAGTACCGGGACCACAAGCTTAACATCATCGACACCCCGGGGTACGCCGATTTCGCCGGCGAGGTCAAGGCCGGTCTTCGGGTGGCCGATTGCGTGGTAGTTGTGGCCCAGGGGGTGGCCGGTATAGAGGTGGGCACCGATAAATGCTGGAAGTACGCCGACGAGCTTAAATTGCCCCGGGCCATCTTCATAACCCGGCTCAAGAAGGAGCATGCCGACTTCTATAAGACCCTAGACCAGGCCCGCGACATGTTTGGCCATCAGGTGGTTCCCCTAACCCTGCCGATCGGGGACCAGTTGGGCCTGAAGGGGGTGGTGGACCTTACCACCATGAAGGCCGCAATCGAGGGCGATGGCAAGGCGACCACGGCCGAGGTGCCGGCCGAGATGTCGGCCAAGGCCAAGGAGTACCGGGACAAGCTGGTGGAGGCGGTGGCCGAGTCCGATGACAGCCTGATGGAGAAATTCCTCAACGGGGAGAGCCTGAGCGAACCGGAGGTGCTGTCGGGGATGAGGAAGGCCATCGCCCGGGGTGCCCTGATCCCGGTGTTCGCCGGGGACGGCTATCATCAGGTCGGCATCGGCGCCATGCTGGATGCCGTGGCGGCCTATTTCCCCTCGGCCTCTGACACCACCGAGGTCACGGGCAGCAAGGCGGGAGGAGATGGAGAGGTTATCCTCAAATGCGATCCGGCCGGGCCTCCGGTCCTGTTCATGTTCAAGACCTTCATTGAGCCCCACGCCGGAAACCTTAACTACTTCCGGGTCTACTCCGGGACCCTGGAGACCGGCATGGAGCTGTACAATCCCCGGCGCGGCAAATCGGAAAAATTCGGCCAGCTGTATTTCCCCAACGGCAAGGACCGGACGGATGCCGGGAAGGTGGTCTGCGGCGACATCGGGATAGCCGTCAAGCTGAAGGAATCTGGCACTGGGGACACCTTGTGCGTCAAGACCTCCCAACTTCTGCTGCCGGAGATCATTCTGCCCAAGCCATCCATCTCGGTGGCGGTGGAGGCAAAATCCAAGGATGACGAAGGCAAGATCTCGGTGGGGCTCTCCCGCCTCCATGAGGAGGATCCAACCTTCACCTACGGGTTCGTGCCGGAGATCCGCCAGACCTTGATCAACGGGCTGGGCGAGCTGCACCTGGATATCATGGTGGGAAGGTTGAAGCGGAAGTTCGGGGTGGAGGTCAACATCATCAAACCCCGGATACCCTACCGGGAGACCATCAGCAAGAAGGTGGAGGTCCAGGGCAAGCACAAGAAACAGTCCGGGGGACATGGCCAGTACGGTGACGTATGGCTTAGGCTGGAGCCCCTGCCCCGGGGTGGCGGCTTTGAATTCGTCGACGAGGTGGTGGGCGGGGTGGTGCCTGGCAACTTCATCCCCTCGGTGGAGAAGGGGGTCAAGGCCGCCATGCAGGAGGGGGCGGTGGCCGGCTATAATATCGTGGACCTCAAGGCGGCTATCTACTTCGGGTCCTACCACCCGGTGGATTCCTCCGGGACCAGCTTTGAGATTGCCGGCTCGATGGCCCTGAAGAAGGGGGTATTGGAGGCATCTCCGGTGCTGCTGGAGCCCATCATGAAGCTGGAGGTGACCATCCCCGAGGAGTTCGCCGGACAGGTGATGGGGGACCTCAACTCCCGGCGGGGCCGCATTAGCGGAATGGATTCGGCCAAGGGCATGCAGGTGATCAAGGCCACCGTGCCCCAGGGTGAAATGTACAAGTATTCCACCTCCCTGCGGTCCATGACCCAGGGGCGGGGCAGCTTCGAGATGGAGTTCTCCCATTACGACCCGGTGCCCTACGAGATTACCCAGAAGATCATCGAAGAGGCCAAGAAGGAGAAAGAGGAAAAAAAGAAATATTAAACAGACAATCATGACCAGAAGCGATTGAACATCCAACCTGTTTATAATTGAAACCGTAATATTTTTACTGTCCTCTACGCA
>CALGNM010000123.1 GCA_937958665.1 uncultured bacterium
CCGAGATCTACACTCTTTCCCTACACGACGCTCTTCCGATCTCTGGGCGGCGAGATCGAGTACCTGACGGCCGACGTCGAGGACCAGTACCGGATCGCCCAGGCCAACACTCCGGTGGACGACAAAAACCGGATCGCCACCGAAACCGCGCTGTGCCGCTATTATGACGGGTTCCCCCTGGCCCGGACGGCCGAGGTGGACTACATGGATGTCTCCCCCCAGCAGCTGGTCAGCCTTTCGGCGGCCCTGATCCCCTTCCTGGAGCACGACGACGCCAACCGGGCCCTGATGGGCTCCAACATGCAGTGCCAGGCGGTGCCCCTGCTGAGGCCGGAGTCTCCCATCATCGGGACCGGACTGGAGGGCAAGGCGGCGGTGGACTCCGGGACCCTGGTGCTGTGCCGCCGCGACGGGACCGTGGAGAAGGTGACAGCCGACGCCGTCTATATCCGGCCCTCCCGGCCCGACGTGGCCGAGATAGATTTCCTCAAGGACAGCCAGCTGGACATCTATCACCTGACCAAGTTCCGGCGCTCCAACCAGGACACCTGCATCAACCAGCGCCCGGTGGTCAGGGAGGGTGATTCCATCAGGAAGGGGGAGGTGATCGCCGACGGATCATCCACCGACCAGGGCGAACTGGCCCTGGGGGTCAACTGCCTGGTGGGCTTCATGCCCTGGGCGGGCTTCAACTTCGAGGATGCCATCATCATCAGCGAACAGATGATCAAGGATGACCGGTTTACCTCGGTCCACATCGAAAGCTTCGAGTGCTTCGTCCGCGACACCAAACGGGGTCCCGAGGAGATCACCCGGGAGATCCCCAACGTGGGAGAGGACACCATCAAGGACCTGGACGAGAACGGCATCATCCGGATCGGGGCCCGGGTGGAGGCCGGGGACATCCTGGTGGGCAAGGTCACCCCCAAGGGCGAGACCGAGCCCACCCCCGAGGAGAAGCTCTTGAGGGCCATCTTCGGCGACAAGGCCGGGGACATCAAGGATACCTCGCTGAAGGCGCCTCCGGGCATGGACGGGGTGGTCTGCGACGTCAAGGTCTTCTCCCGCAAGAGCCAGGACCGGCGGTCCTCCCATGAGGAGAAGAAGAAGATCGAGGACATCCAGAAGGAGGCCAAAAAGCAGATCGAGCGGATCAAGGCCGAGCGCGACCGCCGGATCCGGGAGCTGCTGGCCGACCAGGTCTGCAACCTGACGGTCAAGAGCGGCGACAAGCTGGTGGCCCGCAAGGGCCAGCGCCTGTCGGAATCGGTCCTGCACGACATCAAGTTCGCCGACTTCTCCGAGCTGTCCGAACTGTCCGAGGACAAGGCCCTCAATCAAAAGGCGGTCAAGCTGGTGGAGGCCGCCAAGAAGGCCATCGAGTCGGTGCAGGCCGACATCCAGATCGAGAAGGAGAAAGTGGAGCGGGGCGACGAGCTGCCGGCCGACGTCATCAAGCTGGTCAAGGTGTTCGTGGCCCGCAAGCGCCGCCTGATGGTGGGCGACAAGCTGGCCGGCCGCCACGGCAACAAGGGAGTGCTGGCCAAGATAGTCCCGGTGGAGGACATGCCCTATCTGGCCGACGGCCGCCCCCTGGATATAATCCTCAACCCGCTGGGGGTGCCCTCCCGGATGAACCTGGGGCAGATCATGGAGACCCACCTGGGATGGGCCGCCCAGATTCTGGGGTTCAAGGTGGCCACCCCGGTGTTCAACGGAGCCACCATCCCCGAGCTGGTGGAGGAGATGTCCCGGGCCGGCCTGCCCCAGGAGGGCAAGGTCAGCCTGTTCGACGGCCGGAGCGGCGAGCCATTCGACGAGCCGGTGACGGTGGGGGTGATGTACATGCTGAAGCTGTCCCATCTGGTGGACGACAAGATCCACGCCCGTTCCATCGGGCCCTATTCGCTGATCACCCAGCAGCCCCTGGGGGGCAAGGCCCACTTCGGCGGCCAGCGTTTCGGGGAGATGGAGGTCTGGGCCCTGGAGTCCTACGGGGCGGCCTACACCCTGCAGGAGATCCTGACCGTCAAATCCGACGACGTTCAGGGCCGCCAGCGGGTCTATGAGGCCATCGTCAAGGGCGAGAACCTGCCGGAGCCGGGCACCCCGGCCTCGTTCGACGTGCTGGTCAAGGAACTGCAGGGGCTGTGCCTGGATGTTCAACTGAGGAAGGAGGAGTAGAGCCATGAATGAAGATAGAAAGGTCCCGGCCTCCGAGCAGGACGAGAAGGGTTACGATTTCGACTCCATCCGGATCGGGCTGGCCTCCCCGGAACTGGTGCTGTCCTGGTCCTATGGCGAGGTCACCAAGCCCGAGACCATCAACTACCGCACCTTCAAGCCGGAGCGGGACGGCCTGTTCTGCGAGAAGATATTCGGGCCCTCCAAGGACTGGGAGTGCAACTGCGGCAAGTACAAGAAGATCCGCTTCCGGGGGGTGACCTGCGACCGCTGCGGGGTGGAGGTGACGCTGTCCAAGGTGCGGCGGGAACGGATGGGGCACATCAAGCTGGCGGTGCCGGTGGCCCACATCTGGTACATCAAGTCCCTGCCCAGCCGGGTGGGGCAGCTGCTGGACATCACCATGCGGGACCTGGAGCGGGTGCTGTACTACGAGTCCTATATAGTCATCGATCCCGGACCCAGCGGCCACCGCAAGAAGGATCTGATCAACGAAGAGCAGTGCATCCGGGCCGAGGAGGAGTTCGGCAAGGATTTTGTGGCCAAGATGGGGGCCGAGGCCATTCGGGACCTGTTGCGGGAGATCAACCTGGACGACCTGTCGGCCGACCTGAAGGTCAGCCTGAGGCGCGAGGTTTCGGTCGAGAACAAGAAGGACATCCTGAAGAGGCTGAGGGTGGTGGAGGCCTTGCGCCAGTCGGGCAACCGTCCGGAATGGATGATCATGGACGTTCTGCCGGTGATCCCCCCCGACCTGCGGCCGCTGGTGCCCCTGGAGGGCGGGCGGTTCGCCACCTCCGACCTCAACGACCTCTACCGCCGGGTGCTGACCCGCAACAACCGGCTTAAGAAAATCATCGAGATGAGGGCCCCGGAGATCATCCTGCGCAACGAAAAGCGGATGCTCCAGGAGGCGGTGGACGCCCTGCTGGACAACGGCCGGCGCTCCCGGGCCATCAAGGGGCGGGGCAACCGCGAGCTGAAGAGCCTGTCTGACATCCTGCGCGGCAAGCAGGGGCGCTTCCGCCAGAACCTGCTGGGCAAGCGGGTGGACTACTCCGGCCGTTCGGTGATCGTGGTGGGCCCGGAGCTGAAGCCCTACCAGTGCGGCCTGCCCAAGAGCATGGCCCTGGAGCTGTTCAAACCCTTCATCCTGAAGAAGCTGGAGGAGAAGGGCTACGTCCAGAGCGTCAAGGGCGCCAAGCGCCTGGTGGAGAAGGAAAAGCCCGGGGTCTGGGAGATCCTGGAGGAGATCGTCAAGGAGCATCCGGTGCTGCTCAACCGGGCCCCCACCCTGCACCGCCTGGGCATTCAGGCCTTCGAGCCGGTGCTGATCGAGGGCAAGGCCATCCGGATCCATCCCCTGGTGTGCGCGGCCTTCAACGCCGACTTCGACGGCGACCAGATGGCGGTTCACGTGCCCTTGTCCTACGAGGCCCAGATCGAGGCGGCCACCCTGATGCTGTCCTCGAACAACATCCTGCTGCCGGCCTCGGGCCGGCCGGTGATCACCCCCAAGCTGGACATCGTCATCGGCTGCTACTACCTGACCAAGCCCCGGGCCGACGCCCCGGGCCAGGGCAAGGTGTTCGCCACCCGGGAGGAGGTCCTGCTGGCCCATCACAACCGGGCGGTGGACATCCATGCCAAGATCAAGCTGAAGCTGGAGGGGCGGATCATCGAGACCACGGTGGGGAGGGTGATATTCAACCAGATAGTCCCCCCGGAACTGGGCTTCATCAACGAGACCATGGTCAAGAAGGCCCTGGACAAGCTGGCCACCGCCTCCTTCCGCAAACTGGGCAGTTTCAGGACCGCCATGTTCATGGACGAGATCAAAAAGATCGGCTTCCAGTACGCCACCCAGGCCGGGGTGACCATCAGCCTGTCCGACATCATCGTGCCCCAGGAGAAGCAGGGCCTGATCAAGAAGGGGGCCGAGGCGGTGGAGAAGATCCAGAACCAGTACCGCAAGGGCGTCATCACCGACACCGAGCGCTACAACAAGATCATTGACACCTGGACCCACGTCAACAACCAGGTGACTGAGAGCCTGATCAAGGGGATGGCCGATGACAAGAAGGGCTTCAACCCGGTGTTCATGCTGTTCGACTCCGAGGCCCGCGGCACCCGGGAGCAGGTTAGGCAGCTGGGGGGCATGCGCGGCCTGATGGAGATCGGAAGAGCGTCGTGTAGGGAAAGAGGGTAGATCTCGGTGGTCG
>CALGNM010000124.1 GCA_937958665.1 uncultured bacterium
ACGGCGACCACCGATATCTACTCTCTTTCCCTACACGACGCTCTTCCGATCTCGAGTGCCTCCAGTGTCACCGCCGCTACACCACCTACGAGTACATAGAATCAGCCCTGATGGTCATCAAGAAGGACGGCCGGCGCGAGGCCTTTGACCGTCAGAAGTTGCTTTCCGGGATCCGCAAGGCGGTGGAGAAGCGGCCGATCAGTATCGACAGCCTGGAGAAGATGGTGGAGGCCATCGAGAACGAACTGCAGGCCGGGGGGCACGGAGAGGTGCCGGCCGAGGCCATAGGGGAACAGGTGATGAGGCATCTGCAGGAACTGGATGGGGTGGCCTATGTGCGGTTCGCCTCGGTCTACCGTTCGTTCCGGGAGGTCTCCGATTTTACCGATGCCGTGAGGAGCTATGCCGAAAAAAGCCAGCAGAAGAACACAAAGAAGTGAGGGCCCGATGCAGACCCCAGAGTCGGAGTTAACCGCCAGAACATCAGTCCCGGAACAACCAGAGGTTCCCCGCTTCCTGTTCGCCGGAGAGAAGATCAAGGATTTGCACAGCTCCCTGGCCAGCAAGATGTTCCATCTGGTCCAGAAACGCAACGGCAACATCGTCAACTTCGACAAACGCAAGATCACCGAGGCTATTTTCAAGGCCGCCCAGGCGGTGGGCGGGTCGGACAAGGGCATCTCCGATAACCTGGCCGATGAGGTGGTGCTGTACCTCTATTCCTCAAAGGGCGACCACCTGCCCAATGTGGAGCAGATCCAAGACGCGGTGGAGAAGGTATTAATTGAGCGGGGCCACGCCAAGACAGCCAAGGCCTACATCCTCTACCGGGACCAGCGATCCAAGATCCGCCAGCAGAAACTGGCCCTCAAGCCCGAGGGGGAGGGGGAGGCCGGCAAGGAGCAGGATGCCACCGACCTGGCACTGTTCGTCAGGGTCTCTGATGACAACATCGTGCAGTGGGACCGGGCCAGGATCATCGCCGCCCTCAAGAAGGAGGCCGGGGTGGCCGAGGATGTGGCCCATAAGATAGCCCGGGAGGTGGAGGATCAGATCATCAGCGCCAAGGTCAAGCGGCTTACCTCCCCCTTGGTGCGCGAACTGGTGGATGCTAAACTGGTGGAGCACGGCCATGAGGAGGCCCGCAAGAAGCATTCCCGTCTGGGCCTGCCCCTGTTTGACGTGGAGAAGATCCTAACCGACCGCAACCGCGAGAACGCCAATATCCCCCACAACCCCGAAGCCACCAACATGTCCCTGGCCGAGACCATCAACAAGCAGTATGCCCTGGCCAAGGTCTTCTCCCAGGAGGTGGCCGACGCCCACTCCCGGGGGGACATCCATCTGCACGATTTGGGCTTCATCAACCGGCCCTACTGCTCGGGCCAGAGCCTGGAGTACGTCAAGAAATTCGGGCTGTCGTTGCCCAACGCGCTGTCCATCGCCCGACCGGCCAAGCATGCCGACACCCTGCTGGCCCACATGGTGAAATTCTCGGCCGCCCTGCAGGGTCATTTCGCCGGGGCCATCGGGTGGGATGCCGTCAACGTCTTTTTTGCGCCCTACCTGGTGGGCATGTCCGACCGCGATCTGCAGCAGCTGGCCCAGATGATGATCTTCGAGTATAGCCAGCAGTCGGTGGCCCGGGGAGGCCAGGCCATCTTCTCCGACCTAAACATCTACTGGGAGACCCCCAAGCACTTCGAGAACGTCCCGGCCATCGGCCCCGGCGGCGAGTATACCGGCAAGAAGTACGGCGACTACCTCAAGGAAGCCCAGCGATTTGCCTGGGCCCTGTTCGACATCTACCAGGGCGGCGACGGCACCGGCCGGCCCTTCTTCTTTCCCAAGCCCCAGGTGCACATCACCGAAAAATTCTACCTGACCCCCGGGCATCAGGATTTCCTGGCCCACATCTCCAAGGTAGCGGCCGAGAAGGGCAACACCTATTTCGTGTTCGACCGGGGCGAGACCGCCAAGATCTCCGAGTGCTGCCGGCTGGCCTTCAAGCTGGAGGAGACTGACCTCAACGACGCCCACTATCCCTGGAAGATGCGCTATTCGGCCCTGCAGAACGTCACCTTAAACCTGCCGCGCATCGCCTACCTGGCCAAGGGTGACACCAATGCCCTGTTCCGCAAAATCGACGAATTCCTGCATGTCGCCGCCAAGGGGCACATTCAGAAGCGCAAGTTCATCGAAAAGCTGATGTCCTTGAAGGAGCAGGGTCCGCTGGCCCTGCTGGCCATGGAGAAGGACGGCGAGACCTACCTGCGCCTGCCCAGGGTCTCCTTCCTGATCGGCATGCTGGGCCTCAACGAGATGGTTCAGATCCACACCGGGCAGGAGCTGCACGAGTCCACCGAGGCCTTCAAGTTCGGCCTGAAGATCATCGCCTACCTTCACCTGAAGACCAAGGAGCTGGCCAAGGAGTATAACATGAAGTTCGTGCTGGAGCAGACACCGGCCGAAAGCACCGCCTTCCGGTTTGCCAAGCTGGATCTGGAGCACTTCCCCAAGGAGGCCGAGAAGGTGGTCAAGGGCAACCTCAGGGACAATTCGGTATATTACACCAATTCCACCTACCTCAACGTGTCACACCAGGTCAATCCCATCGACCGGGTCAAGTTGGAGGGGAAGTTCCACGACATGATCGAGGCCGGGGCCCTGACCCACATCTGGATCGCCGACTCCCACCCGGCCCCGGAGTCCATAGCCAACTTTGTCACCAAGACCTTCCGGAACACCCGCAACGCCCAGATTGCCTTCTCTCCGGAGTTCACCACCTGCAACTCCTGCGGCAAGGTGACCCGGGGCCTGATGGACGAGTGTCCCCACTGCAGCGGGAAAAGAGTCAACGGGATAGAAAGAGTCAAGTAGGAGTGCCCGCCATCGCCTGAGATTTGATCCAATAGATATAGGCCCGGCAGGCTATATTTAATTTAGAGAAAAACAAAACCATATAATGGAGGGAACCATGGAACTGCAGGAACTGAAGGACAAGCTGAACTCAGAGAAGCAGACTT
>CALGNM010000125.1 GCA_937958665.1 uncultured bacterium
GGCCCCCTGGTGCATCTCCCTCCACCCCCGATCCAGGCCATAGACCCAGGAAAACAGGATGATCTCGATGGTGGCGAACACCACCAGAAACAGGGTGCCGCCCCAGAAATCCAACTCGTCCACAAAGCCGTGCCCCAGAAAGAAGATGGCCGGCAGGCAGGCCAGCAGGGCCACCCCACCCAGGACGGAGGCGGACCTGCGTCGGGTCCATTTAAGTTCATCCTCCAGGAAGGAAACCGCCGGCTGGATCAACGAAACGGAGGAGGTGATCCCGGCTATAAACAGCAGCAGAAACCACAATCCGGAGAACAGCTGCCCGGCCTGCATTTTGCCGAAGATTATGGGCATGGTCACGAAACCCAGGTTAAAAAGCCCGCCCTGGGCCGCCCCCAAGGCCCCGGAGGCCCCTCCCAGGAAGATGAAGGCCGCCGGTATCACTATTGAGCCGCCCAGAATGACCTCACAGAACTCGTTGGTGGCCGAGGCCGAGAGACCGGACAGGGTGACATCGTCGCTTTTCTTCAGATAGCTGGCATAGGTCAGGATGACCCCGATGCCCACCGACAGGGTGAAGAAGATCTGCCCGGCTGCCTCGATCCACACCTTGGCGCTGGTCAGTTGGGTGAAGTCGGGGTTCCAGATGAAACCCAGCCCGTTCCAGACCGAAAGATCCGGCCGGGCCGGATCGGGTGCCCCCAGGGTCAGCACCTTTGCCACCAAAGCCACCGCCAGGATCAGCAACAGCGGCATCCCGTACCGGGACAGCTTCTCGATGCCGCCCTTTAGCCCCCGGAAGATGAACCAAAAGTTCACGACAAAGGTGACCCCGAAGAAGAACAAGGCCGGAGCCCAGCGCCCCGCCCCCTCCCCGACCAGCCCTTGGTGCAGGGACAGAAAAGCCTTCAGATACCCCTGGCCTTCGGACCTGAATAGCTGACCGCTAAATGAATACCAGGCATAGGCCAGGGTCCAGGATTCGATGTACATGTAATAGATCAGGATTACGAACGGCCCCAGAATCCCGATTATCCCCAAGTACTTGGCCCAGCCGCCGGTGCCGTCTAGTTTGTCGAAAATCCCCGGGGCGGTGCCGTGGCCCCGCTGTCCGCCCATCCGGCCCAGGGTCCACTCCACCCACATCAAGGGAATCCCCAAAAGCAGAAAGGCCACAAAATAGGGGATCATGAAGGCACCGCCGCCGTTCAGCACCGCCTTGGCCGGAAACCTCAGAAAATTTCCCAAACCGACTGCGCTGCCGGCCACCGCCAAGATGACCCCCAGCCTGGAGCCCCAATGTTCCCGCTTCTCTGGCATCATCGCTCCTTCATTGATGATTATTGAACGAAATGAGAGTTTGAGGGAACCGATGTCCTAGTTATTCAAAATGGTATTCACCTTTTCGGTCGATTGTGACCCTGGGCAGCCGCCCGGTGGACTGGAAATAATCATATCCGACCTTGAGGTTTCGCCAGAATTCGACTAGGTCCGGTTCATGGGAGTATTCTTCAGCCAGCAACCTGTAGTCCAGGCTGTCCATCCGGGCGGGAAATATGTGAACCGGTATCTGCCTCTGTCCGCCGGCCCGGGCCTCCACCGCCAGCACGTACAATTCCATTATCCCATCATCGTTAATGGGAACACAGCCGATGGTCACGCAATCGCCGTGAATGTAGATGGCTCCTCCGGGGTCGCCCCCGTTCTTACGGATTTGGTCGGAACGGTTGGGATAGCTGATTCCCAGCGACAGGAAAAAATTGCTCCGGGGATTGAAGTCGCTGATATGATAGAACCCCTCCGGCACCTGGAGGTCGCCTCGCCGCCTCTTGGGCCCCGGCTTACCCGACGAAGCGCATATTTCGAAGGTTTTGGCCAACCGGTATCCTCCGCCGGACTCCCCGACCCAGGCCTCCAGCCTTTTTTCCTTCTTGAATATCCTGAGAAACAGGCTTTGCGGCGGATATGAAAGGCTTGCCGAGTTAAAAGCCGCCCGCAGAAGGGGCTCCTTGCTGGCAAATGCCGCCCTGACCCGGCTGTGCTCAAGCTGATCCTGTTTGAAATTCGTCTGGGCTGAGGCCGGTTGCCAGACAAGAAGGATGACGGCCAGAGCTGCCCAGCCACCCAGCCTTGCCCCAGCCATGGCTTGATGCCGACTGTTGTCGATCAATCGATCGCCTGGCCGGGATCACATGTTCTTCTTGATCATGGTGGCCAGCCGCTTGACGCCCTCGCCGATCTGTTCGTCGGAGGCATAGGAGAAGTTCAACCTCATGGTGTTGTGCCCCTTGCCGTCGCAGTGGAAGGCCGATCCGATCACGTAGGCCACGTTTTCCTCGATGGCCTTCATGAACAGCTCGGTGGCGTTCATATGCTTGGGCAGTTTGACCCACAGGAACAGCCCCCCCTCCGGCTTGGTCCACTTGACCCCCCTGGGCATATGCTGCTTCAGGGCCTTCAGCATCAGCTCCCGCTTGTGGCCGTAGAGCCTCCGGATCTCCTCCAGCTGCTTGGCCAGCAGCCCCCGCTTCATGTACTCGGCCACGATCAGCTGGTTGAAGGTGGGGCAGGCCAGGTCCATGCTCTGCTTGGAGACGATCATCCGGTCGGTCCAGGCGGCTGGAGCCATCAGCCAGGCCAGCCGCAGGCCGGGGCACAGGATCTTGGAGAAGGTACCCAGCACAATCACCTGGTTCTGGGTGTCCAGGCTGTAGATGGGCGGCACGTCCTGCCCGGTAAAACGCAGATCGCGGTAGGGGCTGTCCTCGATGATCGGCACCTCGTATTGGTAGGCCAGCTCCAGCAGCTTTTTGCGCCGCTCCAGGGGCATGGTCACCCCGGAGGGGTTCTGGAAGTCGGGCACCACATAGATGAATTTGGGCCGCTTCTTCTTGCGGGCCATCTTCTCCAGCACCTTCTCCAGCTTGTCCACCCTCATCCCTTCGTTGTCCTGGGGCACGCCGATCATCTTGGCCCGGTAGGCCTGAAAGGCCTGAAGACCGCCGATATAGCTGGGCAGCTCCACGATGATGGGGTCGCCCGGGTCAATGAATACCTTGGCGATGATGTCCAGCCCCTGCTGGGAGCCCGAGGTGATCATGATATTCTCCGGCCTGATGCCGGCCTTGTGGACGGCCATCCATTTGGCGATCTCCTCCCTAAGCTGCAGTTCCCCCTCGGTGGTGCCGTACTGCAGGGCCAGGTTTCCCTTCTCCCTCAACACCTGGCATGAGATCTCCTCGATCTCCTTGATGGGGAAGGTCTGGGGGGCGGGCAGGCCGCCAGCAAAGGAGATCATCTCCGGCTTGCGGGTGTATTTCAGCAGCTCCCGGATCTCGGAGCGCTTCATGTTCAGGGCATTTTTTGAATAGAATACCGATAGGTCCTTGATCATGGCGGCTCTCCTCTATTGAGTTTATAAATATCCGATGATTACTTTCTGATGTCGGGGTTATGTAGAAAATCATTGTAGGCCAGCCTGAGGCCCGCTTCCAGCGGGGTGTGCTTGGTCCAGCCCAGGCTGTGCAGACGGGACACATCCAGCAACTTTTGCGGAGTGCCATCCGGTTTGGAGATGTCCCAGCGGATCTCGCCCTTGTAGCCCACCGTTTTGGCCACCAGCTCGGTCAGCTGCTTGATGGTCATGTCCTCCCCGCAGCCTATGTTCACTATCTCCGAGCCGTCATAGGTCTCCATCAAATAGATGCAGGCTTCCGCCATGTCCTCCGAATAGTAGAACTCCCGGCGGGGTGAGCCGGTGCCCCAAGCCTCCACAAACGGCCTGTTTGCCTCCTTGGCTTCATGAAAGCGCCTGATCAGGGCCGGCAGAACATGCGAGTTTTCGGGGTGATAATTGTCGTTGGGGCCATAGAGGTTGGTTGGCATCACCGAGATGAATTTTGTGCCGTACTGCCGGTTGTAGGCCTGGCACATCTTTATTCCGGCAATCTTGGCCACCGCATATGGCTCGTTGGTAGGTAGACATCAACATTCTGGTTATGGACACTGAAGTCTACTCCAATACCGGAGGCCAG
>CALGNM010000126.1 GCA_937958665.1 uncultured bacterium
ATCGTATTCGGTGACTGGAGTTCAGACGTGTGCTCTTCCGATCTCATCAGCCTGGTCAGCAACCCCACCGAGAATGCCACTTTTGGGGTGGCCCAGAAGCCGATGTCGGACTATCAGGCTCCAGTGGTCAGGTATACTGTGGCCGGCGGCTCCGATGCCAAGCACGGAGGAGCGGTGGACTACGAGTACAAGCTGGTCAACATCCCCAAGGAAGTCAAGAACGACACCTTCCGGCTGGTGTGGAAACCGACAACCAAGGTGACTACTGCCACTACCACCTATCCGGTGTATTGGGCCGAGCTGCGCGACATGCGCCCGGTCAACGGTGACAGCGTGCGCTACTCTCTATCCCTGCTTCCCAAGTTTTCGGTGGTAGGCACCGACACCAATCCGAGCTTCCACGGGAGCTTCAATGACGAGCTGGTATTCGGCGGGCTGATTTTTAACCCGGAGCTCAACTACAACTACCGCAAAGCCAAGGCGGACGAGGTCGTGGTCAACTCCGGCTCGTACCCCAACGACAGCCTTTTTGCGCTGGTCAACGGCAGCACCCTGTGGAACGAAACCACCTGGTGGCAATGGAGGGGCTCGGACTACGAGATACGGTGGAGGGACAGCGTCGGAGTGGTGGGCACCAATCCCACCGGGAACATCCTGGTCGCCACGGTGTGGGACCTCACCAACAATGTGGAGGTGCCGCTGGAGGCCGGGACCAGTAAGGCCAACATGACCAAGTCATCCTGGTGCTTCAACGTTCATCAGACCACGGCCGGAGCCTTCAAGCTGGACAGTCTGGCGGTCGTGCCATCCTACGGGATGTACATTGCCGGAGTCACCCTGTACTTCAATAAGGCCAATAACGGCACCCTGAAAAGGATGATCTGGAGCCAGCGGCCTCATACTGGAGATACCTGGACGGTGCGCTGTTCTGGCCCCGGCACCCCGATGGAAGGCGGCGTGGTGACCTTCGTTACCACCAAGGCCTCCCAGAGGACCGACCTGGCGGCCAGTCTGCTGGACAAGGTCAAGGTGGTGCCCAACCCCTACCTGGTGCGATCCAACTGGGACGTCAGCAA
Organism: uncultured bacterium; assembly: GCA_937958665.1. Classification (GTDB taxonomy): domain Bacteria; phylum Edwardsbacteria; class AC1; order AC1; family EtOH8; genus CALGNM01. The sequence goes on from CALGNM010000126.1 coordinate 1,077, forward strand.
GAACTATCCCAACATCTACTTCGTCAACCTGCCGTCCAAGTGCACCATCCGCATCTACAACCTGGCCGGCGACCTGGTCCGGGTGCTGAACCACGAGTCCACCTTCGACGAGAACAACGGCACCGCCAAGTGGGACCTGCTGACCACCTATGACAAGCGGCCGGCCAGCGGGGTCTACATCTACCAGATCGACGCCCCGGGCATCGGCACCAAGATCGGTAAATTCGCCGTAATCAAGTAACAAGGAGCAAGAAATGAATAACAAGAAGATCATATTGATCCTGGCCCTGCTGATCTCCTGCGGGCTGGCAGCCCACAGCTGGGCCCAGCCGGAGTACTCCAATGTGGGAAGGTCGGGGCTGACCTTCCTCAAGGTGGGGGTCGGCTCCCGGGCCATAGGGATGGGCGGCGCCTTTACCGCGGTGGCCAACGATGCCTCGGCCCTGTACTGGAACCCGGCCGGATTGGCCCGGCTCAAGAAGATGGAGGCCATCTTCTGCCACACCAACTGGATCGCCGATATCAACCACGAGTACATCGGCTATGTGGTGCCGGCCGGCCTGATGGGCAACTTCGGCCTGAGCGCCTCCTTCGTGTCCATGGGCGACTTCGAGCGCACCACCATCGATGACATCGAGACCACCGTCCGGGAGGACGACGGGGAGGGGCTGTCGCCCTTCTCGGCCAGCGACCTGGCCATCGCGGCCACCTACGCCCGCAACATGACCGACAAGTTCAGCGTGGGGGTCACCGCCAAGTACGTCCGGGAGAAGATCGCCGAGTCCTCGGCCGGCGGGATGGCCTTCGACGTGGGCACCCTGTACAAGACCGGCTACAAGACCCTGCGGATCGGGATGGCCATCCTCAACTACGGCCCGGACATCAAGTTCTCCGGCAAGGACCTGCAGGCCGAGTGGGTGGACCCCACCTGGCCCAACAACTACACCGGCAGCGCCTGGGAGATCCTGACCACCTCCTTCACCATGCCCATGCAGTTCAAGATGGGGATGGCCTACGATTTCATGTTCGGCAAGGACCACCTGCTGACCACCTCGGCCGAGCTGATCCACCCCAACGACGGCAACGAGAAGGTGGCGGTGGGCACCGAGTATGTCTGGATGAACCACATCGCCAACCTGGCCCTGAGGGGCGGCTACCTATATGACCCCGACTGGTACGAAACCAAGGGGGCCATGGATAACCTGAGCGCCGGGGCCGGCATCAGCCGGAAGCTGGGGGTCTCCAAGCTCAACTTCGACTACGCCTACACCAACAAGGGCTATCTGGAGAACGTCCACCGCTTCAGCATGGGGCTGGGTTTCTAGGCCGTAAAGGGCGGAACACGGAGGGGGAGGATGCCAAGGCATCCTTCCCCCTTTTTCACTTAAACCGAAAATGGGCGGATAAGCTATGGTCAGATGGTGGGCCCTGGCCCTGCTCCTGGCGGCGGCCGGACCGGCCTGGGCCGGCAGTGCCGGCAAGATCGCCGGGCAGGTGACCGACTCCGAGAGCGGCCAGCCCTTGTTCGGGGCGGTGGTATCCATTCCCGGCACCAGCATCGGCGGGTTCACCGACGAAAAGGGCAGCTACTACCTGATCAACATCCCCCCGGGCAGCTACAGCGTCCGGGCCCAGATGACCGGCTACTCCCCGGTGACCATGGCCGACGTCAAATGCACCCAGGACCTGACCACCAAGCTGAACTTCAAGCTGAGGGTTTCCCCCATCCAGACCGAGGGGGTGACGGTGGTCGCCGAGCGTCCGATAGTGGACAAGGAGCTGACCGCCACCCGACGCTCCATTCGGATGGACGACATCTCCCTGATGCCCTGGGATACCCCGGAGAAGGCGGTGGCCAGCCAGCCGGGGGTGGTGGTCCGGTCCCAGGAGTTCCACATCCGGGGCGGCCGGTCGGACGAGGTCAGCTACCTGCTGGACGGCATCTCGGTGCGGGACGCCACCGAGGGCTATTCCGGCCTGCTGGTCAACAGCAACGCCCTGTCCGACCTGAACCTGCTGACCGGGATCTTCGACGCTCAGTACGGCGAGGTGATGTCGGGGGTGATCGATGCCGCCATCCGGACCGGGGGGGATGGCCGGCTCAACTTCTACACCAACAGCGGCGGGCCCTTCGGCCAGTCGGCCGGCCGGGGATATCAGAACTACCAGCTGGACTACGGCCGCCCGTTTTTCCGGGATCGACTGAGGCTGTTCGCGAGATCGGAAGAGCACACGTCTGAACTCCAGTCACCGAATACGATCT
>CALGNM010000127.1 GCA_937958665.1 uncultured bacterium
TCGTATTCGGTGACTGGAGTTCAGACGTGTGCTCTTCCGATCTATTGTTTTATTCCGCGATCGGGAACTGTCCGGATAGCCATTCAGTTATTGCGCCTTTCGGCAATTTATCCCTCCACCTCGGATCGCGGAACATCATTCCGTCATGCCTTATGGTGACAGCCTGGTCCGGAGTTTCCAATATCCCTGCGGCAGAGTATCCTTCCGGCATGAAAACCGGGAAGTTGTAGCGGTCACCCAGGTCGGCGGCTTCCTCCCTGGTCAGCGTTGCCAGCACTGCGGCGGCCAGGGACGCCTGGTGCAGGAAGATGCGTTTTCGAACCTCCCGGCCGCATTCCTCCAGCAGGAAGGGATCGGCATACAGGCGCCGATAGAGTTCCGTCCATCTTCGCAATATCCCCCTCTCGGGCCAGACCACCAGCAACCCGGCGTTGAAGTAAGCCCTTATCTGCTGCCGGTCCACCGCCGTGGTGACCGGAAATATCCTGTCCGGCCCCACCGATGAAAGGCGGTATATCCTGTCCCAGAATCCGTCCGGCGACCGGCTGTAATCGGAACCGATCAGCTTCATCATCACCGGGCGGCATCCCAGGCTGATCCCCGGCCGGAGGTTGAACGCCTCCGGCTCCCGGACGATGACATTGTCAGGATCCAGCCAAGCCAGCACCTTAAATCGGCCGGCGGCCGCCCCCTCGGCGTTGCCGGCGGCGAAGGTCTTGCCCGAATAAAAGAACCCTGCGGCCGAGGCCGGGGTGGGCGAGGTGTGGACCTCGATGGCCAGGGAACCAATCTGGGCTTCGGCTCCGTCGGCCAACCCGGGAGAGTCTTCCGGCAGATACAGCCAGAAAGGGGCATTGCTCATTGAGCCCCCGAAGCTGCGCAGGCTGCGGGCCAGCACCAGGGCCTGTTCCAGTTCGGCCCGGTCCTGGGCGTAGGTGGCAAACACCATCCGTTCCATTCTTCCCCTCCCCTGGGCCCCGCTGGCCGCCAGCGTCAGGCCCAGCATGGCCAAGGCCAACAGTTTAAAGGTTATCTTCGTCATGATTGTCCGAAATATTTTCAACCGAGACCAATGATACTATGAAACCAGCTTTATGGCAACATCCCTTTCGCTGAATTGCCGGGGTTCATATATTTGCGTCCCATCAAACATCTTGACTTGGATGCCCCCCAAGGGTTATAATTGGAGTCGGATGTGCGCCCGTAGCCCAACTGGATAGAGCAACGGACTACGAATCCGTAGGTTAGAGGTTCGAATCCTCTCGGGCGTACCATTTTTTATGCCGGCCGATAGAGACGATCTTCATTTCATGGGGCTGGCCCTGAGGCTGGCCCGGCAGGCGGCCCGGGCCGGTGAGGTCCCGGTCGGGGCCGTGGTCGTTTATGAAGGCCGGGTAGTGGGCCGGGGGCGAAACCGGGTGGAAGCCCGAAACAACGCGGCCCTCCACGCCGAGATGATCGCCCTCAGGCAGGCTTCCCAAAAACTGGGCCGCTGGCGACTGACCGGATGCACCATGTATGTGACCCTTGAGCCCTGCGCCATGTGCGCCGGGGCCCTGGTTCTGTCCCGGATCGATCGGCTGGTCTATGCGGCGTCGGACCCCAAGGCCGGGGCCTGCGGCTCGGTGTTCAACCTGGTCGAGGATAATAAGCTCAACCACCGGGTCAGGATGGAGCGGGGGATCATGGCAGATGAATCCTCCGATTTGCTAAAAGCGTTCTTCCGGGGCCGTCGCCCCCAAAAACCTTGAAGGTCCCTCATATCTTACCCCAATTATCAGTGCGCGGAGAGTTGGCCGAGCTGGTCGAAGGCGCACGACTCGAAATCGTGTATTCCGTGATGAGCGGGATCCGGGGTTCGAATCCCTGACTCTCCGCCAGACTACCCCGGCAGATGGTGGCCGGCAGCCAAAGCTGTCGGCCATTTTATTCTGCCTAACAGAAAATATAGGCAATCAATATGCACTCGCACCTGGGGGAGCTGGCCGCCCTGGCCACGGCTGCCTGCTGGACCATTACCGCTTTAGCCTTCGAATCGGCCACCCGGCGGATCGGCTCGGTGGCGGTCAACGCCTTCAAGCTGACGGCCGGATTCCTGTTCCTGGCCGCCTTCAATTTGCTGCTGCGGGGCCAAATTCTGCCGCTGGACGCCCCGGCCCATGCTTGGCTGTGGCTGTCGCTCTCCGGCATAGTGGGCTTCGTCATCGGTGATTACCTGCTTTTCAAGTCCTACACCATCATCAGCGCCCGGATCTCCATGCTGATAATGGCCTTGGCCCCGCCCATGGCCGTGCTACTGGGCTGGGTTTTCCTGGGGGAGAGATTGTCGCCCAAGGATTTTTACGGCATCGGACTGACCTTGGCCGGCATAGCCATGGTGGTGCTCCGCAAAAGCGGACAGCGGGCCCAACTGGAGTTAAAGCACCCCCTGCCGGGAATACTGCTGGCCCTGGGCGGAGCGGCCGGCCAGGCCGGCGGACTGGTACTCTCTAAATACGGCATGGGCGATTTCAACGCCTTCGGAGCCACCCAGATCAGGGTGCTGGCCGGCATGGCCGGATTCCTGGTCCTCTTCACCTTCCTGGGTCGCTGGAAGGGCCTAAACCGGATATTCGGCGACAGACCTCTGTTGGGCACCATGGCCCTGGGCTCGGCCTTCGGACCCTTCCTGGGTGTCTCCTTCTCCCTGCTGGCGGTCCAGCACACCAACACCGGGGTGGCCGCCACCATCATGGCCATCGTCCCGGTGCTGATCATACCCCCCTCGGTCATCATCTTCAGGCAGAAGGTAACCTGGCTGGAGTCGGCCGGGGCGGTGGTGGCGGTGGGCGGGGTGGCCCTGCTGTTCATCAAGTAACCCCCTCGTATTGACATCAGAATAAATATTATATATAATCCGGTCGTCAGGGTGCTCCCGGAGATCCGGGAGATAATCGGGAATCCCGTGGCTCCCCAAAAGGGAGGATTCGGGAGCTGCCCCGCAACTGTGAGCCCGGCAACAGATCCAAGCCAGATGCCACTGCCTCGGCGGGAAGGCGCTTGAGATCCGGGCAAGCCAGGAGACCGGCCCTGACGCTTGTAACCGAACCTTCGGGGGAAGGGGTCGGTCTTGACGGCAGTCATTCAAGGCCTGAACCCGATCTCCGGGCTCAGGCCTTTCGATTTGTTACGGTAATGAGGATATTTGTATCTATATTAGTCGCGGCGGCCCTGGCTGGCTGCACCAGGGGAGAGAGAAAGCCTGATCATCGGCACGCCCAGCCGACCACCGATGGACTGGGACGGACGGTGGCCTTGGCTCCCCAACCATCCAGGATAATATCGATGGCCCCCAATCTCACCGAGATGGTCTATGCTTTGGGAGCCGGCTCCCGGCTGGTGGGGGTCACCGCCTGGTGCAATTATCCGCCGGAGGCCCGTACCAAGCCGGTGGTGGGCGACGCCACATCGGCCAACCTGGAGATGATCGTTTCACTTAAGCCCGACCTGGTGCTGATGGTCGGGACAGCCCGGACCCCCCTGCTTCCAAAACTCGAGGGACTGAACATCCCGGTGCTGGTCTTCAACCCCTCCTCGCCGGAGGACATCGGGCGGACAATCGGAACCCTGGGGCATGCCCTGGGCCGGCGAGCCGGGGCCGACACACTGCTGGAGCAGATGGCCCGCCAGGTAGAGGATTTGCGGTCAAGGGTATCCGTCATCCCATGGGAATCGAGGCCCCGGGTTTTTGCCGAAATATCATCCAACCCCCTGATGACCGCCGGTCGAAACAGTTTTGTAGGGCGGATGATAACGCTGGCCGGGGGTAGAAACATCATGGGCGACCTAGATGCCGACTATGCCGTGGTCAACCCCGAGCTGGTGGTGCAACGCCGTCCCGATATGATACTGGTGCTCCATCCCCAGGCCGACCGAAGGCAGGTGTCTTCCCGAATCGGATGGGAGCGCATCCCGGCGGTGGCCAACGGCCGGATCTACGATGACCTGGACATGGACGTGGTCCTGCGGGCCGGGCCGCGCTACATCTCCGGACTGAAGGAACTCCACCGGAGGATGTATGTACCATAGGTTCTCCTGGCCGGTAGCCATTCTGTCCTTCCTGCTGACGGCACTGCTGGGGCTTTCCTTGGGACCGGGCGGGCTGGATCCCTTCCCGGGCCAGCAAATATTTTTTATCCGGCTAGCCCGGGTCCTGCTGGCCTCGCTGGTGGGGTCAGGCCTTGCCGCCTCGGGAGCCGCCCTGCAGTCCATTCTGGGCAACCCTTTGGCCGAACCCTATCTGCTGGGCGTCTCCGGCGGAGCGGCCTGTGGCACCGCCCTGGCCCTGGTGCTGGGGATCTCCTCGGACCTGCTGGGCGTATTCAGTCTTCAGGCATTCTCCTTCGCCTTCGGGGCCGGAGCCATCTTCCTGGTCTACCGACTGGCCCGGGTTCACGGCCGCCGGCCGGCCGAGACCATGATCCTGTCAGGAGTGGTGGTCAACGCCTTCTTCTCCGGTCTGATCATGCTGATGATGTCCCTGGCCGACCGCCAGCTGAACGAGATGATCTACATCCTGATGGGAAGCCTGGGCATCATGTTCACCCGGGAAAACGCCGTCCTTCTGGCCATAGCCGGAGGATTGACCTGGGGAGGGGTAGCGTACCTGTGGGGCAGGTCGCGCAACCTGAACCTGATGATCCTGGGGGAGGCCCAGGCTCGCAGCCTGGGGGTGGAGGTGGAAAACTTCAAGCGTTCGGTGTTCTTCTTGACTGCCCTGATGGTGGCGGCGCTGGTCTCGCTGGCTGGGGTGATCGGCTTTGTGGGACTGATAGTGCCTCACCTGGGGCGCCTGCTGTCAGGGCCAGATAATCGGCGGCTGATACCGGTGTCAGCCCTGCTGGGCGCCGGCCTGCTGATTTTATCCGACACCATCGCCCGAAGCCTGGGAGGGGCCGAGATCCCGGTGGGGGTGGTGACCGCCCTGCTGGGGGTGCCGTTCTTCATCTTCCTGCTGGCCAAGCGAAAGGCCTCGAGCTGATGATCTCGGCACGAAATCTTTCCTACAGCTACGGCTGCCTCCCGGCCCTCTGTGGCATCGATCTGACAGCCGATGCCGGACAGCTGATCGGCCTGATCGGTCCCAATGGTTCAGGCAAGAGCACCCTGTTGAACTGCCTGGCCGGACTCAAGGATGGGTTTTCCGGAAACGTTTATTTGAAGGACCGCGAAATCTCTTCATACAGATCGGGGGAGCTGGCCCGGCTGGTGGCGGTGGTCTTTCAGGATAACCACTTCTCATTCGACTTCAGCTCCTACGAGGTGGTGGCCATGGGCCGCAGCCCGTTTTTAAGGCCTTTGCAGGACGAGGGGCCAGACGACCGGCGGATAATTGAGGAGGCCATGCGCCGCTGTGATTGCCTGGAGCTGGGCCCCCGGCCGGTGACCGAACTATCCGGCGGTGAGCGCCAGAGGATAGTGCTGGCCAGAGTCCTGGCCCAGCAGCCCGAGATATTGCTTATGGACGAACCCACCAACCACCTGGACCTCCGGCATCAGCGGCTGGTGTTGGAGGTGGCCGGCAGCCTGGCCCGGGAAGGCAAACTGGTGCTGGCTGTCCTGCACGACCTCAACCTGGCCTCCAACTATTGTCATCGGCTGATATTATTGAATCAGGGCCAGCTGGTGGCTGATGGTCGGCCGGAGGAAGTGCTGACCGGGCCCCGGATCAGCCAGGTGTACCAGACCAACGCCCCGGTGGTCAGGCACCCCGACACCGGACGCCCCCAGATTCTGGCCTAAGGCGGATCGAAAGACAATCGACATTCAAAGAAAGGCTCATCGATGTTAGGCGCCATACTGCTAACCATGTTATTGGCCCAAAACGCCCCCCCGGCCATAAGCCTCTCCCCAATATCCGACTCCCTATCGCCAGGTTTATATGACAGCCAGACCCAAAGATGTGATTCCCTGGCTGCCGGAGCCCCAGCCTTGCCTGAAAGCGCCGGGCGACTCCCAGTCTTTCTTTCACCCGGCATCGTGGTCACCGCCACCCGCACCCCCTTGGCCCAGCTGGCCGCCCCGGCCAGCTTCTCGGTGCTGACGGCCGACTCCGTAAACCCGGCCCAGGGCGCCATTGGAGCCCTGGCCGGCCTGCCGGGATCCGGGGTCGGCCTGACCGGGGGCTCCGGAAGCCTGGCCACCCTCAGCCTGAGGGGCTCATCCTCCGAGCAGGTGCTTTTCCTGCTCAACGGCCTGCCCCTTAATTCCGCCCTGACCGGCGGTTTCGATCTCAACAAGGTGGGGGATTACATCCAAAGGGTGGAGGTTATCCGGGGTCCTGCCTCCTCCCTCTACGGCGCCAATGCCCTGGCCGGGGTGGTCAACCTGATCACCGACCAGCCGGCCGGGGAAAAGCCCTATTCCAAGATCACCTACCAGTACGGCAAGCACAAGGAGCAATCCCTCTCGGCCATGTTCTCCCGAAGGATGGGGCCATGGCTGGACCTGTCCCTGGCGGCCGACTGGAAGGGCACCGACGGCGAACGCATCAACTCGGACCATGACGCCAGCAGCTTTCTGCTGGGCTTAAAAGCCAAGCCGGGCGAAGATCTCCGGCTGGGTTTTGATTACCAGTCGCACCAATCAATCGGAGGGTCTCCGGGCAGCCTGGACTGGCCCACCCCCCAGGACCGGATATCGGATGACCAGCAGACCTACTCCGCCACCATGGAGTACTCCGACATCGTCAAGCTGAAAATCGGCCAGAGCCTGCTGAACAACTTCTTCTATTACGGATTCAACGGCACAACGGTGGAGAACTACTCCAGATCGGAAGAGCGTCGTGTAGGGAAAGAGTGTAGCTCTCGGTGGTCGCCG
>CALGNM010000128.1 GCA_937958665.1 uncultured bacterium
CCACCGAGATCTACACTCTTTCCCTACACGACGCTCTTCCGATCTGAAAGCGTTAGGAACATTCAAGGAGGGCCGGGCCCCCTCACAAATAGGAAGAATCAACCAGAGCCGGGTGGCCAATATTACCGGGAGTTTTGCCCCCACGGCCAAGCCCCGACAGGCCCGGGCTCGGCTGAAGGAGGCCATGTCTTCGATAAATCTGCCTGTAGGTTATCGCCTGGAGCTTCGGGGGGCAAATCGGGCCATAATTGAAAGCTTCAAGACCCTGGGGATTGCCCTATTGGTGGCAGTGCTGTTAGTGTATATAGTGATGGGGGTCCAATTCAATAGCCTTAGCCTTCCGTTTGTGATAATCCTCTCGGTCCCGTTCTCCCTGCCGGGCTTTTTTGCCGCCCTCTTCGTCACCGGTGACCAGCTCAACCTGTCGTCGTTCCTGGCCGGGATAATATTGTCGGGGATAGTGGTCAACAACTCCATATTGCTGCTGGATTTCGCGGTAAACATGCGGCGGGGTGCGGGGAACAGAAAACAGGCGCTGGTCCGAGCGGCCGGGATCAGGTTTCGTCCCATAATGATGACCACAATGACCACGGTCTTGGGCGCTTTGTTTTTGGCCATCAACCCCGGGGGGGGCGGGCAGGCCATTCAGTCGCTGGCCCGGGCCTTCATCGGCGGCATGAGCTACAGCCTGCTAGTCTCTCTGATACTTGTGCCGGTGGTGTACTCCCTGGTCGACAGCCTGTTGTGTCGTTTCAACCGGAGCTGTATGCCGGCTAGCATCCCGGACGGGGAGGAAAGAGTTGGGGCCTGAAGAAATAATTGAAATATTGGGCTTAAAGCCCCTGCATCCGGAGGGGGGATATTATCGGGAAAGTTACCGTTCTCCGTCATGCATCCCAGCCCGGGATGGCGAATCAGCACCCCAGCGATCATTGGCCACAGCGATTTATTACCTGTTGACGCCGCACTACTTCTCGGCCCTTCACCGGCTGGCCAGCGACGAGACCTACCATTTCTATCTGGGCGATCCGGTGCAGATGCTGTTGTTGCACCCCGACGGTTCGGGTCGGGAGGCGATCCTGGGCCATGACCTCCAGAACGGCCAAATGGTTCAGCTGACCATTCCGGCCGGGGCCTGGCAGGGGGCGGCCCTTAGGCCCGGAGGGCGGTATGCCCTGCTGGGCACCACTGTTTCGCCGGGATTCGATGCCCGGGATTTCTGCTTGGCTGACAGGGCACTGGCCGATAAATTTCCCGGGTTTGCCGAGCAGATACATCGGCTAACCAGGTGATGGAATGGACCAGGAAAAAAAAGATTCGATTATTAATAGATGATGAAGGAATTATGAAGAAGCTGGACCATATTCAGAAAGATGCCCTGAAAGAGGTGTCTAACATCGGTTCGGGGCATGCCGCGACTGCACTATCGGAGTTGACCGGGCAAAAGGTGACCATAGACATACCGGTGATAAGCGTCGAGCCACTGTCGGAGGTCTTTAAAAGGGGCTCCGGCTCTGGGTCGATTATCCTGGGGGTGCGAATTGATCTGTCGGGGGACATCGTCGGCCGGACCCTACTTTTTTTCGCAAAAGAAGATGCTGCCCGCTTCTGTGACTGCCTGATGAGACGTCCGGTGGGAAGCGGAGGAGATCTCTCGGAGCTGGACCGCTCGGGCTTGCGGGAGGTCTCCAACATCCTCACCTGCGCCTAGATCGGAAGAGCACACGTCTGAACTCCAGTCACCGAATACGA
>CALGNM010000129.1 GCA_937958665.1 uncultured bacterium
GGCGCTGGCGGTGTTGCAGGCGATAATCACCAGCGGACAATCCAAGCCGAACAGGTGGTTGACCCCCTGCCGGGTGAACCTGAGGACCGCCTCGAAGGAGCGGTTTCCGTAAGGGGTGCGGGCATTGTCCCCCAGATAAACGTAATCATATTGCGGCAGCCGATGCCGGATCTCACGGAACACCGTCAGCCCGCCGAACCCGGAGTCGAACACCCCCACCGGTCCCTGGCCCGCCCGGTTCATTTGAACTCCGTTTTGCCCAGTTGGAGCCGATAGCGCCGGGCGAATTCCGCCAGGCCCCGGGCGATGCCCTCGGCCACGTTCTGACGGAAGGACGGTTTCTTGAGGAGCCTCTCCTCCTCGGGGTTTGAAATGAAGGCCGTCTCCACCAGCACCGCCGGCATGTAGGCCCCATTCAGCACGTAGAACCCGGCCTGGTTGACGCCCCGGCTGGGGATGGCCAGGCCGTCGGACAGCGATTCCTGGATCCACTCGGCCAGGTCGCTGGATTCCTTGAGGAACTCGTTCTGCATCACGTCCCACAGTATCAGCTGGACGTCGTCAAAGTTGGCGGTCTGGCGATCCGGCTGTTCGAACTGGATGGCCGAGTTCTCCATGGCGGCGGTGGCCCGGGCATCGTCGGTCTTGGCCAGCGACAGGAAGTAGGTCTCCACCCCCCTCATCCCGGCCCGGTTGCGCTTATTGCGGGGCGCGGCATTGCAGTGGATGCTGATGAAGACATCGGCCGCCTCCCGGTTGGCGATGGTGGTACGCTCGCCCAACGGTATGAATATGTCGTCGTCCCTGGTCATTACCACATTGAGCTTGTGGCGGTCCTCCAGCACGGTCTTCAGCCGGAAGGCGATATCCAGGTTCATGTCCTTCTCCCTGAGGCCGCCGGGGCCAACCGCTCCGGGGTCCCTGCCTCCATGCCCGGCATCGATCACCACCTTTTCGATCTTGCGGGCTTGCTGGGGCAGGCGGGGGCGGGACTGGGGAATGCTGACCTCCCGCGGGTCCAGGTTGCCCAGGCTGAGCTTACGTCCCTTGGGGTCCCAGCTTACCCCCTTGCCCCAGGCCGGAATCAAAAAGCGGGTGAACAGCTCCAGGGGCACCCACAGCTCTGAGTCGTACAGCCTGACCGGATTGTAGAGGTTGTAGGACTTGCCGTCCATCAGAAAAAAGGTATTATCTCCGGATAGATTCAGGGTGTGGCCCGGCAGTTTGACCTCGGCCTTGGCCTCCAGCTGGGACCAGGCAGCCTGACCACCCCAGGGCTCTATCAGGTCAGCCAGGGGCAGGTACTCCTCCCGATCAAAGGTCAGGCTGTTGACCTGCGACACCTGGCCCCGGTGGTCGATTACCGCCACGGTGGTTTGCCCCTGCAAAGCCGAGGCCGTCAGGATGCTTAACAATATTATGTATTTTGCCTTTTTCAAGCTAATCCCGCCAATCGATGTATGGTTCCGACCACCCTTTGCGGATGATGGTATTCCTTGATCCATTCCCGGCCCCTGGCCCCCAGCCGAAGGCGGAGTTCCCGGTCTACAACCAGGACCTCCAGCTTTTGTTCGATGTCATCCTGGCTGACCTCCAACAGGGGATGTTCTATCCCGGCCGACTTCATGCCCCCGGCAATGCTGCTGGCCACCGGGATCCCCATGGCCAGCCACTCCAGGGCGCTGATGCCATAGCCCAACTCCCCCAGCTGGTCCACTCCGATATGGCAGGTGGCTTTCAGCTCCAGGGCTTGCCGATGGGGAAGGTTCTCGATTAGCACCAGTTCCACCGGCAAACGTTTGGATAACTGGCCGATCGCCTGGATAATCGCTTCTGATCCCTTGGCGGCCCGATTGGTGGGTGAGTGACCGATCCGTACCGGCCCCCTGTCCGGAGGCCTTGTGGGGCCGAGTCCCGAGCCGTCAAAGGGGAAGAACACGTGGCTGATCCGGGGGTGCAGGTCAAGGTGGTCCCACTCCACGGTCAGGTTGCAGTCGGCGATGGCATCGATTTCCGGGATCACTCCCCGGCGCCTCAGGTCGCTGCCCAAATAGCAGCAGGCCATCCGCTTCCCCTGTTGGTGCCACTTTGATAGATGTCGATCGTTTCTTAAGAAACCGTGGCCGCCATCCAGCTGGTAATAGTCAAAGCTGTCCAACCGGTGTCTTTCGATTGCCCGCCCCACCACCGGCAGGGCCAGCCGGTCCCTTATATTTATAAGGAGGGCCGCCAGAGCATTGGCCGGCCTCCAAACCGGAGGGATCTGATGGGGTAGGACCCTCCTGGTGCTCTGAACCAAGGCTTTTCTAGAATAGCACAACTTCTTGGCTTTGGCAAGCAGTCCGGGGCTCCAAAAAGGCAGGTTCAGGCAGATATCCTCCGGGTAGCCTCTTCCTCCCCGGCCCAGGGTCACCAGACGGCTATCGTGGCCCAGCTCCCGTTCGGCTAGGCACAGGGCCAGGGGAACGCCGGCTGTATTGTAAGGAGCGATGTGGAGTATTCTCATACCGCCCCATCAGACCTTGAATTCGAAGCTTTCCCTCAGGTAACCCCTGGCCCCAAAACCCTCCTTGAAACGGCCCAACCCCCAGTTGGGCTCCATGTTCAGGGTGAAGGTCCCCAAATCCAGATGCTTGAAGCCGTTGCTCCATCCCCACTCGATCACCCGGTGATAGACGGAATTGACCGGTCGGAACTCCTGGTAATCCTGATCATGGCTGATATAGAAGGCCAGGATCACCCTGGGGTTGCAGACGAAGACGGTCATCCCGGCCACCGGCCGGCCGTTCAAATAGGAGGTAAACTGAAGGATATCGTCGGGCAGGAGCTTCTTCAGCCTCTTGAGCTCGGCCAATGTATGGGTGGGCTTGACGTTGTGCCGCGAGCTCAGGTTCCCCTCCAGGATGCGATAAAACTCCTCCAAATTTTGGCTGATCCGCACCTCGACCCCGGAGCGGGAGGACTTGCGAAGGGCGGTCCTGGTCTCCGGCCGGAAGCTGGCTGTTATGTCCTCCTGCCGGCTGAAATCCAGGGGGATGGCGGCGGTAATCTCCCTTTTCAGGTAGACATAGCCCAACCGGGCCAGGGCGAACTCCAAATACTGATGCGGCTGGCGCAGGTAGATCAGCGGAGGCTGGGTGATGATGATCCGTTTGGCCCCCTCTTTCATCCAGAATTCGGTGATGGCCTCGGCCATCCGGCTGAGCGGGGCGATGCCCAGGCCCGGCAAGGTCACCAGCCCCCCATAGGACGCGCCGCCATAGGAAATTACCGCAGCACCAGCCGGCTCCTCCCGGACCAGGGCCGTCATCACGGCGGCCAGCCTTTGTCCATCATAGATCATCAGATGCCGGTTGTCGAAGCGGCCAGCCGGATGATAATCTAAAAACTGCTGCCGGTGAAACATGGTGCCGTTGTTGGCAGCAGCCACAAATGCCTCCCACTCAGGACGCATTGCTTCTTTATAGATTCGAATCTTTAGGCCCATAATATTCAGCCGTTTGATTTTCAATTTAAGGTATAATCCATTTTGAAATGCAACTCTGAGTGGTATACTCAGGGTTGCTATGAGACGATTCAAACAGCTAACACCCCAGGACAGGGACAGGATTTACCAGCTCTACCAGGACGGGAAGACCCAGTCAGAGATAGCCAAGGAGCTGGGGCGAAACAAA
>CALGNM010000130.1 GCA_937958665.1 uncultured bacterium
CACCGAGATCTACACTCTTTCCCTACACGACGCTCTTCCGATCTGGCTGGCGGCCTTCAGCCGGCTGATGGTAACCTCCGGGGCCGGCTTCGGGCTGTCCGAGGAAAAGGCCCCCGAGGAGATGGTCCGCCTGGGCATCCAGCCGGTGGAGCCTTTCATGTCCAATTTAGACCTGTTGGGGGCCCGGATCGAGAAACTGCACCAGGACAACTTTCAAATCTTTCTATTATGTGACAACCCCGGGCAGCAGGAGCGGCTGGGCGAGATCATTGACGGTCCGGTCCTTCGCCTGACCTCCGGGATCGCGGTGGCCGGCCTCCACAGCGGCTTCCTGTTTCCCGAGGCTTCGCTGTGCGCCATCACCGAACGGGAGATCTTCGCCCGGGAGAAGCGTCGACGGGCCCGCCGGTTCTTCCGGGGCGGGGGGGCCATCCGCAGCCTGGAATCCCTGAAAAAAGGCGACTACATGGTTCACGTGGACCACGGGATCTGCCAGTACCAGGGACTGGTCAACCTGGCCATCGATGGCCAACAGACCGAATGTCTGCTCCTGCTGTTCCGGGACAACGACAAGCTGTACCTGCCGGTGGACCAGCTCAAGCGGGTCCAGAAATACTCGGCCGAAGAGGGCCAGCAGCCGGCTCTGACCAAGCTGGGGTCTGGCTCGTGGGAGGAAACCAAAGCCCGGGCCAAGCGGTCGGCCCAGGAAATGGCCCGGGAGCTCATCAACCTGTATGCGGCCCGCAAGGCCCAGCCGGGGATACAGTTCTCGCCAGACACCCTGTGGCAGAAGGAACTGGAGGCCTCCTTCGTCTACCAGGAAACCCCCGACCAGCTTAAGGCCATTGCCGACATCAAGTCCGACATGGAAAGCGATAAGCCCATGGACCGGCTGCTGTGCGGAGACGTGGGCTACGGCAAGACCGAGGTGGCCCTGCGGGCGGCCTTCAAGGCGGTGATGGATGGCCGCCAGGTGGCGGTGCTGGTGCCCACCACGGTGTTGGCCGAACAGCATTACCAAACTTTCCGGGAGAGGCTGGCCGACTACCCGGTTCGGGTGGAGATGCTTTCTAGGTTCCGCCGGGCCGGCGACCAGAGGGCGGTCATCCGGTCCCTGGCCTCCGGCGAGGTGGACATCGTCATCGGCACCCACCGCCTGATTCAGAAGGATGTGGCCTTCAAGAAGCTGGGCCTATTGGTGGTTGATGAGGAGCAGCGCTTCGGGGTGGCCCACAAGGAGAGGCTCAAGCAGCTCTTCCAGGCGGTGGACGTTCTGACCATGACCGCCACCCCCATTCCCCGCACCCTCCATATGTCGCTGCTGGGGGCCCGGGACATCTCCAATATCGAGACTCCCCCCAAGGACCGGCTGGCGGTGGTCACCGAGGTGGCTCCCTGGAACGCGGCGGTCATCCGGGAGGCGATACTGCGCGAGGTGGACCGGGGGGGGCAGGTGTTCTTCCTGCACAACCGGGTGCAGTCTATCGGAGCCATGGCCGCCTATCTGGCCAGCCTGGTGCCGGGGGCCGAGGTGGCCTTCGCCCACGGCCAGATGGAGGAGAGGGAATTGGAGCGGGTGATGCTGGCCTTTGCCGCCAAGCGCTACGACGTGCTGGTGGCCACCACCATCATCGAATCGGGCCTGGACATGCCCAACGTCAACACCATCATCATCAACCGGGCCGACAAGTTCGGACTGGCACAGCTTTACCAGTTGAGGGGTCGGGTGGGGCGCTCCAACAAGCGGGCCTTCGCCCACCTGATCATTCCCAAGGGCGGTCGGATCAGCGAGGTGGCCCGCAAGCGGCTGAGGGTGATCGAGGAGCTGTCCGAGCTGGGCTCCGGATTCCAGCTGGCCCTGCGGGACTTGGAGATCCGGGGAGCGGGCAACCTTTTGGGCCGGGAGCAGCACGGCCACATGATCGCGGTGGGTTTCGAACTTTACTGCCGTCTGCTGGAGGAGGCGGTGCGGGAGATCAAGGGGCTGCCGGCGGTGCCCCAGATCGACGTCAAGCTGGAGCTGCCGGGCCGGGCCCTGATCCCCCAGGACTACGTGGAGGACTCCAGCGAACGCATCAACCTCTACCGGTTGATCAACCGGACAATGGATCAGGAGAAGTTCGAGGCCATCCGCCAGGAGATGGCCGACCGCTTCGGGCCACCTCCCCGGGAAGTGCTGACCCTGCTGGATGCCGCCCGGATCAGGCTGGGGGCGGCTTCCTTGGGGGCGGTGCGGGTCAAACAGGAGGGGTCATCTCTCGAACTGTGGTGGCCGGAGGGATGTCCCCCGGCCCGGGAGAAGCTGGAAAAGCTGGTGGGAAACGTGCGGCAGCCGCTGGAGTTCGTTGCCGGTAAAAGCTTTTGCGCCAGGATCGCCTTGGGTAGCCGGCCGGAGATGGCGGCCCTGGCCCAGGAGTTGACTGAGGCCGGCAGATAGTCGAGAGCCGGCCCAAACAAATGGTGGGGCGGGGTTGACAAAGCGTGGTTTAATGGTTATATTCATTCAGGTTATCAGGGGTGGGGAGACTGTAGTATCAATTTAGACATTTGATCAATGCTGTGCGATATCTGCCATAAGAAAGCTGCGGTGATAAGCTACACCGAAGTCAGGGGCGGGGTCAGCGTGGTTCGTTGGATGTGCCGGGGGTGCGCCGAGATACAGGGAATGGCCCAGGACCTCAACCAGGCCCTTTCCTCATTGAGCGAAGCCCTGGCCGGCATGATTCGGGACATCGTGGCCGAGCAGGAGGCCCCCCCCAACTGCCCCCACTGCGGGACTGTCCTTACCGACTTCAAGAAACTGGGGCGGCTGGGCTGCCCCCAGTGCTACCAAACCTTCAGTGCCAACCTCAACCCCCTGCTGCGGAGGATCCATGGTCCCAACCAGCATTTGGGCAAGCGGCGGGTCGATGGCTCTCCGAGGGCCCAAACCGGGCCGGACCAGCTTAGAAAATTAAGAATCATGCTCAAAGAGGCGGTGGCCCGGGAGGACTACGAACGGGCAGCCGTTTTGAGGGACGAGATCAGGGAACTGGAGGCCAGGTCCGCCGATGAGCCTGCCCGATAGCAGCATCAAGGGTCTGATCAACCAGGATGTCAGCTGGCTGAGGAGCCAGGAAGGGGTGCCGGAGATCGTCATTTCCAGCCGGGTTCGGTTGGCCCGGAACCTGGCGAGTGGGATATTCCCTGGGCGCTCCCAGCCCGAAGAGTTGTTTCGGGACCGGGATCGGATAGTCCAGGCCGCAGCCGGGGTCAACTTCCTGGCCGACGCGGTGTACTTCGATCTGGATACCTTGGGCCGGCTGGATAAGCTGGCCCTGCAGGAGCGACGGTTGATCAGCCGAGACCTGCTGGAGCAGAGGTTCGGCTCCGGGCTGCTGGTGGGGATGAACCAGGCGCTGGACATCATGATCAACGAGGAGGACCACATCCGCCTGCAGTGCCTTCTGCCGGGGTTGGACCTGATCGAGGCCTTCCGGATAGCGGATCAGGTGGACGACCAGCTGCAGGGCCGGCTGGAGGTGGCCTATTCCCCGGAATGGGGCTTTTTAACCTGCTGTCCCAGTAACCTGGGCACTGGTCTGCGGGCGTCCCTGCTGGTCCATCTGCCGGCGCTGGCCAGGACCCGCCGAGCGGAGGCGCTGTTGGACGGCCTGGTCAGCCAGGGGTTCATGGTGCGGGGGTTCTCCGGCGAGGGCAGCGAGACGGTTGGCGATGTCCATCAGGTTTCCAACCGGACCACCATGGGCTGCAGCGAGCTGGAGATCATCGAGGCCATGGAGGTTTTGGGGAGGAGGATCTCGGAACAGGAGGCTGAGGCCAGGGAGCAGTTGGGCGGGCGGGCCAGGGTTAGCACCGAGGACAGCGTTTGGAGGGCTTTCGGCATCCTCTCCCAGGCCCGGATTCTCAGTATGACGGAGCTGATGGAGCATTGGTCCACCCTGCGGCTGGGGATTGCTTTGGGTCTGCTGCCGGAAAAGGGCACGGCCGTCCTTAACCGGCTTCTGATTGCCTCCCAGCCGGCCCATCTCCAGGTTATGAAGGGTGCTGAGTTGAAGGCCCCCGCCCGGGATGCCGAGCGGGCCAGGATGGCCCGGGAGGCCGTCGGGCAGATGATTTAGAGTTTTTTATAAACAAAGCAAAAGATGGGACATGAAAGACAATAGATTCACCGAAAGGGCCAAGCGGGTGCTGTTCCTGGCCCGCGAGGAGGCCCGCCGCCTCCAACACGACTACATCGGGTCGGAGCACATACTGCTGGCCGGCCTGAGGGAGGGCGAGGGGGTGGCGGTGGAGGTTCTGATGAACTTGGGGCTGGATCTTGGTGCCCTGCGTCGCAAGGTGGAGGAACTTGCTCCCCCGGGCGGACAGACCATCCTGATGGGCGAGCTGCCATTCAATCAGTCGGCCCGCCGGGCCATGGAGTTGGCGGTGGAGGAGGCCCGGATATTGCAGCACAATTACGTAGGGACCGAGCATCTCTTGCTGGGGATAATGGAGGAACAGGAAAGCATGGCCTACCAGGCCCTGGCGGCCATGGGTCTTAATAGCGAACTGGTGCGGGCCGAGATAGGGAGGCTTCTGTCGGCCGAGCCGGGCGGAACCCCGGCCGCCCCGGCGGCGGCCAATCAGAGCAAGACACCGGCCCTGGATTACTTCTGCCGCGACCTGACCCAGCTGGCCCGGGAGGGAAAGCTGGATCCGGTGATCGGCCGGGGGGGAGAGATCGAACGGGTGATCCAGATTCTGTCCCGGCGCAAGAAGAACAACCCACTGCTGATCGGGGAGGCCGGGGTGGGCAAGACCGCCATTGTGGAGGGGCTGGCCCAAAGGATCAACGCCGGGGAGGTTCCGGAGCCCCTGCTGACCAAGCGGGTGATGGCCCTGGACCTGGCGGCGGTGGTGGCCGGCACCAAATACCGGGGACAGTTCGAGGAGCGAATGAAGGCCCTGATGAATGAGCTGCGCCAGACCCGGGACAACATCATCTTTTTGGACGAGCTGCACACCATCGTGGGGGCGGGGGGGGCCGAGGGGGCCTTGGATGCCTCCAACATGCTCAAGCCGGCCCTGGCCCGGGGGGAAATGCAGTGCGTGGGGGCCACCACCCTGGACGAGTACCGAAAACATATCGAGAAAGACGGGGCACTGGAGCGCCGGTTTCAGAGCATAATGGTGGAGGCCCCCTCGCCGGAGCAATCATTGGATATCCTGAAGGGGTTGCAGGGCAGGTATGAGGAGCACCATCAGGTGAAATACACCCTGGAGGCGGTGGAGGCCGCAGTCAAGCTTTCCGACCGCTACATCACAGACCGTTTCCTGCCGGACAAGGCCATCGACGTCCTGGATGAGGCCGGATCCCGGGCCCGGTTGTCGGGGTCCGAGCCCCCGGCCGAGATCAAAGTACTGGAGGAGGGAGTGCGGCAGACCGAGTCCCTCAAGAACCAGGCGGTGCGGGACCAGGATTTTGAACGGGCGGCCTCGTTGCGGGACGAGATCCGGCGCAAACGCCAGGAGATCGAGCGATTGCGCCAGGCCTGGAAAAAGAGCCGGGACCAGGTGGCGGTGACCATCACCGAGGATGATATCGCCTATGTGATCTCCCGTTGGACGGGCATCCCGATCGTCAAATTGGAGGAAAAGGAGTCGGCCCGTCTGCTGATGATGGAAACCGAGCTGCGCCGAAGGGTGGTGGGCCAGGACCAGGCCCTGGAGGCGGTATCCCGGGCGGTGCGCCGGAGCCGGGCCGGCATCCGCGACCCCCGCCGCCCCATGGGGTCCTTCATCTTCCTGGGGCCCACCGGGGTGGGCAAGACCGAGCTGGCCCGGGCCC
>CALGNM010000131.1 GCA_937958665.1 uncultured bacterium
TTTTTGTTTAATCATACTTCCCCCCCCAAGCTCTACACTCTTTCCCTACACGACGCTCTTCCGATCTCTTCTCCTCCACCTGCTGCAACGCTCATATCAGTGACCTCCCGAAATCAGCACGGCAAATATTGCTATGATCAGCGATGCCACCAAACAGACCTGGAAGGCCCGAGGAACCCGCTTGAACTTGGGGTCGTGGAACCCTTCGATCGTCCCCTGGATGTTGTAGGATGCGATGACGGCGTTCACCACGAAGATCCCGATGGCGAAGAAGGCTGAGAGCCCCGGGTCCCGGTTGATCTGATAGAGGACGTAGTAGATCAGGGATCCACCAGCTCCACCGAGGAGACCTCCGATGGTTCCGCTGACGAAGCAGACGGTGGGTATCCCCTGGCCGACGGTCCCTGGGGCGACGTAAGGTGCCTGGGAATCTTTGGTTATCGGGTCGTAGTTCGCCTTGGCAGATGCCAGAGGAGTACCAACACCATAGATGTAGACCCAGTTGCCCACGATCATGGTGGCGTCTATCATTATCATGGCGCCTACGGCACCACTTATAACCACCAGAAACATGTTGTCTGTATAATTCAACATCAGGCCGGCGCTCAAGAGGCCGGTGAGGCCAGAGCCGGCAGCCAGCTGCACTGTGCCCGTCCCCACACCGGTGGCCTGGGCCATGGCAGCTGGAGCGCCACCGACAGGGACGAAGTGGACGCCGATGCCCACCAATAACCCGCCAATGACGATCTCAATTATGTGCACTAGCATGCTAGAGTCAATCGGAGGAATCATGCCTCAATGTCCCCCTTGTATTCGGGATAGGGCCCGTACCTCTTTCTCGCTCTGACCTCTAGGATTCTGTTGTAGACGATGAACAGAATGACGATCACTATCCCGGTCAGCACCGCATACCATCCCTGGGTGGCCGGATCGAAGATGGTGGTCCGCCAGTTGTCCAGGAAGACGGTCAACCCGAAGGCCATACCAGTGACTGGGCCTCCGAACCGAGCACAGAACCAGACGTTGTCGATGGAGCTTCTCAGGCCAGCCTCGGCCTTGGTGACTATGTCACCGGAGTTGGCGGCGTTGAGCCCCGCACCGAATATGTAGTTCTGAAACTCCCTCTCTCCTCCATAGTGAACGTCTCCGGTCGACGAGCCGATGGCACCGATGGCAAGACCCCATATCAATGCCACCAGGGGCATCGGGAAGGGATGTTGAATCGGAAGCCA
>CALGNM010000132.1 GCA_937958665.1 uncultured bacterium
CACCGAGATCTACACTCTTTCCCTACACGACGCTCTTCCGATCTCGCCCAGGTTGGAGTTGGTGATGGTACCTATGACCTCATCCTTGAACGAGGCCCCAATTCCACCGAATATTATCACCAGGGCCACCCCCACCGCTATCAACGACGAAGTCAACAGCGTCCGGCGGGTGTACCTCAAAAGGTTGCGCCAGGAGATCTTTATGATGTTATTCATCTTACACCTCCCCCAGTGGCTCCGTTAGTCTGAACCCTGGTTATCGCACCGTCCTCCATGGTGTAGATTATCTCGGCCTCGCCGACGATTTTCTGGTCATGGGTGGCAAAGATGAATGAGGTATTGAACTCATTCTTCATCTCGTGCATCAGCCCGATCACCTTATAGGCCGTATCATGATCCAGGTTGGCCGTGGGTTCGTCCGCTAAAACAAGTTTTGGGTCCATGACCAAGGCCCTGGCAATGGCCACCCGCTGTTTCTGTCCCCCGGAAAGCTGGGAGGGGTATTTGTTCCGCTGGTCTGACATCCCGACCCGCTCCAGCATATCCCCAATCCTTTGTTTTCGTTTGTTCAGGGGAACATCCTGGATCATTATCAGCGGATATTCGACGTTTTCATAGACCGTCAGCACCGGTATCAGGTTGAAGTTCTGGAATATAAAACCGATGTTTTCGCCCCGGAATTTGGCCGAAGTTTTCCGGTCCATCCGGTTGACCTCTACCCCCGCCACGGTAATCGTACCCTCTGTCGGCTTGTCCAAGCAGCCGATCAGATTCAGCAGGGTGGTCTTGCCGCTGCCGGACGGCCCCACAAAAGAGATAAATTTGCCCTTTCCTACCGTAAGGTCTATCCCCTTAAGGGCCTGCACCGCAACATCTCCTGCCAGGTAATCCTTCCTGACATTGGCCATGGTTAGTAAACTCATTTCATTGTCCCTCCTTTAAACTTGTCGGAGACATCCAATGTCTTCGGGGCCATCATTCATCGAACATCCTAAGTAATTGATCCAGGCTCTTTTTACGTTCAGCAATCAGTGCCCTCCAGGTTTTTAAGGATTTTTGTCCGGCGGCGGTTATACGATAACATCGTCTGGCCGGTCCTGCGTTTTGGGTGTCCCAGGCAGACTGGACCAATTTATTAGATTCCAATTTTCTTAGCGTGCGATAAACGGCGGCTGGATCGGCCGGACCATCAAACAGCCCCAACTCCCCCAGCCTCTGCATCAGCTCATAACCATACCCCGGCTTTCCCTTAAGCAATAAAAGCAGGCTGGGCACAACGAACCGGGGGGCTCGACGGTTATGGCAGCCACAGCCAGTCGGAAGGGGAACGGGATTACGTTCAGTATCAGAGCTACGGGTGGTCATTGTTCTCCCTGTATATATGTATTAGACATATATATGATACAAAAGGTTTAACCAAAAGTCAAGGGGTTCCCTCGTTTTATTGATGGGCCAAGCAGTTTTTAGATAAAAAAAGAGGCCGCTGCTGTTCGCAAACAGCAAAGCGGCCATCATAAGGAAAGCTATCAACACCCGGGCGGTAATAATTAAAAGCATCAGCATTGTTTGGTTTGACGCGTAGTTACTTCCGCCATACCGCTACAATCCGGCCCTCCAATTTTACGGTTATTGCCGGGTCCAGACTGTTCAGAACCGAGCAGTATTTATCCTTGACCATCGTCATCATATCATCAAATATTTTCTGTTCGACATTACCCTGAATTTCAAAAGCAAGCACGATGGAAGTGAACTTTCTGGGGTGCTCCTCCGACCTGACCCCTTCCGCCAGCACCCGCAGCTTCTTTATGGGTAAGCGCTTCTTTTTAAAGATTTCCACCAGTTGATTGTTCATACAGCTGGCGGCGGCTATCAAAAGCAACTGGGTGGCCGAGAACC
>CALGNM010000133.1 GCA_937958665.1 uncultured bacterium
ACCGAGATCTACACTCTTTCCCTACACGACGCTCTTCCGATCTCTGGGCGGACAATTAGAACAGACACATCATCAACTCGGCTGGACCGAATTCAGGCCGGGGCTTGGCCGGCACCAGGTGCTGATGGCCCAAGCCCAGGCCGGCTGGTGGGCCCCAGGCACCAGGGCAGCGCAGGACGCTCCCTCCTTGACCCCCCGCTGCCTGGCATCGAGGGATCAAAGGGGCCAACTGCTATTGACGGCGGAATATCGTTTCCCCATAAAATACGTGGAGCGAGGCATCTCCACCTGGCCGATCTTTCTTAAAAACTTCAATGGGGCCCTGGTAGCTGAGACCGGAACGGCCAGCGAGAAGCTGGGGGGAATAGCCCGCGACAGACGTACAACCGTTTTGGGAGTTGAGTTGACATCCGAGTGGCTGTTGTCTTACGCCATGCCGGGACGTTTTACGATCGGGTTCTATCGCCAGAAAGAGATCGAAATGATGTTGTCCACTATCAGAATATCAAGCGGGGATCTATGGCCAACCCCCAAAAATTGACATTGGCTTTAGCTTTGTTGGCCTTGGCTCCTGTCCTCAGCCAGGCCGGGCAGCCAGGGCTGGCCATTGAGGGCAACCACAGCTTCTCGGCCAGAAGGATAAGAAGGGTGGCCGCCCTAAAAATCACTAATGATGCGCTGGAGCCGGACAGCATGGAGGCCGCCGCCCAACGGGTGGCCTCATTTTATCGCAGCCGGGGATACATAAACAGCCGGGTGGAATACCTGGCGGGGGAAGGGGGAGGCCCGGCCGACTCCATCAGGCTGATCATCGCCGAAGGCGAACAGGTTCTGTTGGACAGTCTGACCTTCTCCGGCAATCACCAACTCCAAGATAGATTGCTGGCCCGTTCGCTTTCCCACCGCCCCGGGCGTCCCCTCAACCCGGAGACTTTGGGCCAAGACGACCTCAACCTGATGATGTTGTACGCCGATCATGGATTCATTTTTGCCGAGGTGGAGCATGATCTGGAGTACCGCAACGGAAACCAGGCTAACCTGCGTTACCGGGTGTCCGAAGGAGGCCAGGTCAACTTTTCGAACATATCAATCCAGGGGGGGCAACGGGTCAGGGAGGAATTCGTCCTGAAGCAGCTGACCATCAGGCCCGGAGACCGATTCAGCCGCCGGGAGCTTATCCATAGTCGCTACCGGCTTATGCGCACCGACCTGTTCCGGAGGGTCGAGGTGTCGCCCGGGGAGTTGGCCGCCGACCGCGAGCAGATAGCAGTCCGGGTGGAACTGGAAGAGAAGCCCCCCCGCCTGTGGGAGGCCGGCATCGGCTACGGCAGCGGCGACGCAGTACGGCTGATGGGCCGTTGGGGCCACCGCAACCTATTCGGAATGGGGAGGAAGCTGGAGTATGACGGGCTGGCATCATTCCGTACCAAGCTTCCTTTACAGATGATAAGGGGACGTTCACAACTGGCCTATTCCGACCCGGCGTTCAGGATGGCTGACCATCAGTTGCGGAGCGAGGTCTTCTATGATGACTTCCGCCCCAGTTATACTGACTACCGTTTGGAGACTGTTGGTTGGAGCCTGTGGTTGGGCGTCCCCTGGTCCCCGCATTTCAACATGGACTATCGCTGGCGGCTGGAATGGCTCAAGCTCTCTCCCAACTGGCAGATCACAAATTACACCTCCGACACCATCGGATACCGGGGCAGGAGGTCATTTTCGGTTCTGGCGGGCTATGAGCATTTGGATGATCCAGTCTCCCCCCGAGATGGCGGCAGTTGGGACCTGGAAGCCGAGTACGTGGGCGGCCTGCTGGGCGGATCCCAGACTTTCCAGCGTGTCAACGCCACCTGGTTGCAATACCTCTCGCTCTCTCCTCGTCGTTTTTACCTATCAGGCCGGCTCAAGTACGGGGTGGTAGGTGATTGGAGCGAAAGGGCTGATCTGCCGCCCTACGAGCTCTATTTCCTGGGCGGCCCCTCCACGGTCAGGGGGTATCCCCAGAACAGCATCGGACCAGCGGATTATCGGGGACTGGCAACCGGCGGCCGGATCATGACTTTAGCCAACCTGCAGCTGAACTATCGCCTGGGCCGATCCTGGTGGGCAGCCGCATTTCTGGACGGAGGCATGATCAGCAGCCGGCCATTCGCCCGGCAGTCGCTGGATGAGCTGGTTTCCAGCCCTGGTCTGGGGGCAAGGTACAACCTGCCCTTCGGCACCGCCCGGGTTGATTTTGCCGCTCCGACCAGCCTGGCCGGACAGATCAGGCACTGGCGATGGATGCTGGCCTGGGGGGAAGCATTTTGACATTGATGCCTCCTGCTGGCCGATGGTTGACAAGCCATGTCAATTTAAGTATAATGCCACTGCCGGTCATCACTTTCGTTCACATCGCCGAACGAAGGTTTTTTAGTTAATTCAAGGAGATAGCATGAAACTGTTCATCGATACCGCAAACCTTGTTGAGATAAGGGAGGCCTCCAGTTGGGGAATCGTCGACGGAGTAACCACGAATCCCAGCCTGATCGCCCGGGAGGGGCGGGATTTTTCCCAGGTGGTCAGAGAGATCTGCGCCGTAGTGGACGGCCCGGTGTCGGCCGAGGTGTTAAGCCCGGATGCTCCGGGCATGCTTAAGGAGGCCGAGCCGCTGATCAAGATCCATCCCAATGTGGCCATCAAGATACCGATGACCCTGGACGGCCTGAAAGCGGTGAAGGTTCTGTCCGACAAAGGCATCAAGACCCACGTCACCCTGATATTCTCGGCCAACCAGGCCCTGCTGGCCGCCAAGGCCGGGGCCACCTTCATCAGCCCAGATCGGAAGAGCACACGTCTGAACTCCAGTCCCCGAATACGATCTCG
>CALGNM010000134.1 GCA_937958665.1 uncultured bacterium
CCACCGAGATCTACACTCTTTCCCTACACGACGCTCTTCCGATCTTTGGAGATCGACCAAGGGGCCCTGCCCATAGCTCCGGAGGCCCTGGAGGCGGCCGGTCGCCTGAGCAAGGACCCGTTGGAATACTGCCTCTACGGCGGCGAGGAGTACGAACTCCTTTTCACCCTCCCGGGCCCGAGGGCCGGCGAGGCCAGGGCGTTGCTGCGCCGCCGTGGCATGGAATGCAGGGTCATCGGGCAGGCGGTCATAGGAGGCAAGGTCTGCTTGCTGAGGCCGGACCTGGGTCGGAGCTACCTTCCCGACCGGGGGTACACCCATCGATTCCGATAATTCAACATAAAGGGGGCAAACCATGAACACGAAACAGGTATTCGAGTTCGCCCGCAAGAACAAGGTGGCCTTCGTTTCGGTGAAATTCGTCGATCTGCTGGGCAAATGGCACCAGATTACGGTGCCGGCCCACGAGCTGAAGCCATCACTGTTCGAACGGGGCAAGGGCATCGGATTCGACGGGTCCAGCGTGGCCGGGTTCACCCAGGTCAAGGCCGGGGACATGATAGTCATTCCCATCGCCGAGACCGGCTTCATGGATCCCTTCACCGAACTGCCGACCATGACCTTCATCGGGGACGTGATCGACGTGGCCACCGGCAAGAAGTTCGAGCGCAACCCTCGCTACGTGGCCGAGAAGGCGGAAATGTTCCTCAAATCATCGGGTATCGCCCCGGAGAGCTACTGGGGGCCGGAGTTCGAGTTCTATCTGTTCAATTCGGTGCGCTATGCCAACCTGCCTCAGAATAGCTTCTACCAGGTTGACTCCGACGAGGCCCACTGGAACACCGCCCGGGAGGAGAACCCCAATCTGGGATTCAAGATGGCCCATAAGGGCGGCTATCATGCCGCTCCGCCCCGGGACACCTCCTTTGACTTCCGCTCGGCCCTGTGTCTGACCATGGAGAAGTGCGGGGTGCCGGTCAAGTACCATCACCACGAGGTGGGCGGAGCCGGGCAGCTGGAGATAGAGGTGATGTTCGACACCCTGACCAAGATGGCCGACCGCAGCATGCTGGTGAAGTATCTGGTCCACAACGCCGCCATCAAGGCCGGAATGACAGCCACCTTCATGCCCAAGCCGATGGTGGGGGAGCCGGGCAACGGGATGCATGTTCACCAGTACCTGGCCAAGGGAGGCAGTTCACTGTTCTACAAAAGGGACGGCCTGGCCCACATGTCCCAGCTGGCCCAGCACTACCTGGGAGGGCTGCTGAAGCATGCCCCGGCCCTGCTGGCCTTCACCAATCCCTCCACTAATTCCTATCGCCGGTTAGTCCCGGGTTACGAGGCCCCGGTGCGGGCCAGCTACTCGGTGGGCAACCGGACCGCCGCGGTCCGCATCCCCGGGTACCTGACCGACCCCAAGACCATGCGCTACGAGTTCCGCCCACCGGATGCCACCTGTAACCCCTATCTGGCCTTCGCCGCCATGCTGATGGCCGGCATCGACGGGGTTAAGCGCAAGATCGATCCCGGCCAGCCGCTGAACAAGGACCTGTTCAGTCTGCCCCAGGCCGAGCTGGACAAGATACCCACCCTGCCCACTTCCCTGTCTGGGGCCCTGGAAGCCCTGGGCAAGGACCACAAGTTCCTGCTGGAGGGGGGGGTCTTCACCAAGGACCTGATAGACACCTGGATAGGACTGAAGTCCAAGGAAGTGGCGGCCTTGAACCTGAGGCCCCATCCCTTCGAGTTCGAGCTTTACTACGACTGCTGAAAAATCAAGAACCTATTACAGCCCCGCCCTTGGCGGGGCTGTAATTTTGTTTTTCCGACTATTGCTAATCGGAAATAGTTAGTGTAGAATTGTGCCTGTAAATGAAAGGGAGGCCAAGCCATGAGAAAAGCGACGTTTGCGGTCATTTTACTGGTGGCGACAATGCTGCCGTTCAATAACGCCGAATCGGCTCAGCGGGTGGTGGTGGCCGAGGATTTTACCGCCACCTGGTGCTCTTGGTGTCCGGATGCCGCCAAGGCCCTGGACAGTCTGTATAGGGTGGCTTCTGACTCATTAGTTGTTATTGCCTACCACCCCTCTGGCAGCGATCCCTTTCAGACCTCCGGGTCGGTCGCCCGGGCAAACTATTACCATCTGATGTATTATCCCACTGTCTTCTTCTGCGGGGGAGATACCAACTGGCCCTCGACAATGGTGGGCAGTTTTGGATCGTCCACCTACGATTCCTGCCGGATAAGGTTCGACAGCATCAAGACCATAGACAGCCCCCTGGAATTGTCGGTCGATTATCTGAGCTATGATGATGTAACGCGAAGCGGACAGATGACTATTGGGGCCAGGAACGTGTCTGGCGCGCCGGTTGCCGGCCGGCTGCATTTCCTGGTGCTGGAGAGGGGGATACCCTACTACTGGCAAAGCATGAGCGAACTGGACTTCCTGGTCAGGGACATGGTTCCCGATGGCAACGGGGAGGAGATCTCCGTTGATCCAGGCGACAGTTTATCGGTCGTTCGCGATTACGTCATCGGCCCGGATTGGGTGTTCGGAAGCTGCATGTTCGTGGCTTTTCTCCAGACCCCCGACCGGAACATAGCCCAGGCGGCCCAGTCCGGGTACGGCCCCTGCCTGGCAGTGGAACGCAAGGTTCTGGCGGAAACGGCCGGCAACGGTAACGGGTTTTACGAGCCCGGCGAAAGCGGCACCATAACGGTGTGGGCCAGGAACCGGTGGAAGGACGCCCAGGGAGCCAGTATAACGATCACCAGCCAGGACAGTCTGATAAGCATAACCAACGGCACATTCGCCATCGGCGGAATGCTGGAGGACGATTCGACGGACAACCAGCTGGCGCCATTTGCTTTCACTGTGTTGCCCTCCGCCAACATGCCGGACGGGCACTTGGTGACTATCAATATCCACTGCCGTCTCTACCACCCGGGATTGAATGATACTGTGGAGGTGTCGCGGGATTCGGTGAAGTTTCTGGTGGGGTCCCCCTATACCATATACTTGGAGGATTTCGAAAGCGGTCTGGGCGGGTGGTCCACCGGGTATGTGGGAAACTATGCGGCCTGGGACACCACCGGAGAGTCCTGTCACTCGCCGGATCACTGCATAACCGACAGCAAGGGGGGAGACTACCCCAATACCAGCAGCCATTGGATACAGATGTCCGGCGGGATCGACCTGCGGCCCTACGGGACGGCCACCCTGAGCTGGTGGGAGAAGTATTACACCGACTTCACCGGGGACAAGTGCCGCGTGGAACGCTCGATAAACGGGGGAGCCAGCTGGTCGGAGCTGAAGGCCTATTCAGGCATTCAGTCGGACTGGGCCCAGAACAGCTGCGATCTGACCAGCTTCTGCGGCGACACCATCAGCGACTTCCGGCTGCGCTTCAAGATGACCAGCAACAGCAGCCTGACGGCCGACGGCTGGTATGTGGACGATGTCATGATCCTGGGGTATACCAAGACCGGGGTGACTGGCAGGCCGGCGAACGTTACCGGACAGCCGTTGGTGATCCTCCGGGGCGCCTATCCCAGCCCGGCGGTCAAACGGGCGGATATCGAATACCAGCTGGCCGCCACCGCCCGGATCAGGCTCAAGGTGTATAATATCGCAGGGGAACTGGTTCGGACCCTGACGGATGAGGTCAAGGCGGCTGGAATTCACCGGGCCAGCTGGGATGGCCGCGATGCCATGGGCTCCATGGTCTCCAGCGGGGTGTATCTTTACCAGTTGGAGGCGGGTGGACAGAGGGTGGCCGGCAAGATGACATATATTAAGTAGGGCCCAGCGGTCACGGGTCTTTACATCTACTATAACTTTTCAACAATAGGGAAAGGGAAAAAAGTGAAAAAGAACATCTTGTCGGTTTTGGCGTTGCTGCTAGTCTGCGGCCAGTCCTTCGCCTCGGTGACCGTCCAGGATTTTGAGGCCAGCAACTTTCCACCGGACGGTTGGTTCTTGGCGGGGGCTTATAACCTATGGTCCCGGTCAATGGCCTGCAGTGGATACGGGGTAGGCCAGGGGTCAGCCATGGCTGATTTCTACAACAATGCGGCCGGAAGATCCCAGGAACTTATAACCATTGACGTCTATCCGGCTGGCAGCAATGATTCACTGGTATTTGACCATGCCTATGCCTGCTATTCCACCGCGGGGGGAGGCGAGAAAGATTCCTTGCGAATATATACCTCTACCAACTCTGGGGCTAGCTGGGATTTTCTGGCCAGCTATATCGGTGGCAGGACTGGGCCTCTGAACACCGGTGGCTATACTGGCGGGGTTTTCGTCCCCAATGCCTCCAAGTGGGCTAACAAGCGGGTTTCCCTGCCGGTATGGGCTAAACAACTGAAATTCGTTGCCCTTTCGGCCTACGGCCACACGCTCAAATCGACCACCATTC
>CALGNM010000135.1 GCA_937958665.1 uncultured bacterium
TCGTATTCGGTGACTGGAGTTCAGACGTGTGCTCTTCCGATCTCCGGCCGCAATGGTGCTGCCGGAGCGGGAGATGCCAGGGAATATGGCCAGGGCCTGGGCCAGCCCGATAACCAGGGAGTTTCTCCAGTTGAGGGCCCCGCGCCCCCGGGCCACCCTCCCCGTTCCGAACAGGATGCCCCCGGTGGCCAGCAGGGCCAGCGAAACCCCCATGGGGTTGGCGAATGCCCTTTCAATCAGTTCGTCCAGCAGCAGGCCGGCTGCCGCCGCCGGAACGGTGGCCAAAATAAGGAGCAGGGCCAGCCTCAGGTTGTCATCGCTGAAGCGCCACCGTCCGTCCACCAGCTTCATCCGGCCCAGCAGGATTGCCCTGATCAGCTTCAGGATCCGCCGGCCGAACACCGCAAAAACCGCCAGCAAGGTAGCCAGATGCATGGCCACCTCGAACCGCAAGTTGCCCGGAGCCAGTCCCAGAATCCTCTCGGCCAGCACCAAATGCCCGGAACTGGACACCGGCAGGAATTCGGTCAGCCCCTGCACCAGACCCAGAATGATGGATTGAATAATATTCATATATCCGCGATATCTATTATCATGACAGGCCCAGCGCCACCGCCATCAGCCCGGCCAGCATATCCAGCTTCAGGACCAAGCTCAGCTTGGCTGGGTCAGCCCCCCAGGGATCATTCAGCAACTGGTAGATAATCGGCAACAGCACCAGGTCCACCCCCAGGATAACTGCTGCCAGGTACTTCACATTGTAAACCCCCATCAGGTAAGGCACTGGACTGAGCAGAACCAACCCCAGCAGGCACCAGGCCGCAACGCCCAGGGCCCTTTCGACCCCGGAGTTGATGGGCAGGGTAAGGGCCCCGGATGCCCGGTCGCCGGAAAGGTCCTGGACATCCTTTATGATCTCGCGGGCCATATGCATCAGCAGGGCAAATCCGGCCGGAAATACCGCCAGCACCGGGTTACCGGCCGCCAGTCCCCCGTAGATGAAGGCCAGGGAGCAGATGACGGCGATCAGCAGGTTGCCTGACCAGCCCATCCGCTTGCCCCGGGCGGCGTATAGCCAAAGCAACAGAGCCACCAGGGTGGCCACGCCCCCCAGCTGAGAACCTAGGCCCCAGCCGATGGCCACCCCCAAAGCATAGACCGCAAAACCAAAGATCTGGGCGGCCCCGGGGGAAATCCGTCCGGATGGAAGCGGCCTTCCCGGCCGGTTGAGGGCATCGATGGTCCGATCGTAATAATCGTTGTGGGCGTTTCCGCCCGCCGCGATCAGCATGGCCGAGACCACGGCGCCGGCGATCGTTGTGATGTCGGCCGAGCCCAACTGCCCTCCGGTTCCCACCACAACCGAGAGAGCGGTAATGGCCAGATTGCCGGGGCGGGACAGCTCCCACAGGGCGGCAATTCTACGCATGACCTAAAATTCCAGCTTGAGTGACATGTCCGCCCCCCGCCGGTTGAGGCCGGCCCCTTCCAGATTGCCGGGGTTGCTGGTGTATGACAGCCAGAGGCTGGCCCCGATGCTGGAACGGTGACAGGGATCCCAGCCTATGGTCAGCTCGGCCCGGTCCTCCCGGCTGATGATGCCGCTCAGGAAGGCGGTGGCCGGATCATCACCCGCCAGATAGCATCGATCGATCCGGCCCTCGCCGTGCCGTTCCAGGTGATACCCCAGACCCAGGTTCAGCCGGGGGTGAAAACGATGCTCCAGCAACACCTTCAGCAGGTCGGCATCGGTCCCCACCCAGTGCCCCAGCAGATTGACGGTATCCGGCCCCACGTAGCGGTTATCGTGCCGGCGGTGGGTGTAAACCCATTTTTGGTTGCCGGCCCATTCGAACTTTAGGTCGGTGTTGGTCAGGCCGGCCGGATCGGCCCATTGCCCGCCCACCAAAAAACCCAGCTTTTGTGGGGCCGGCGGATCCTGCTCGTACTGGACATCGTCCATCAGCAGTTCGCCAAAGAGGCAAAAGCCCAGCCCGGAATTCCAACGCAGGTCGGCCGCCCAGAAGACATTGTCATCATCCCGCTGGTTCCACTGGTTGGCATAGTAGGGCAGCAGGGGATTCATGTAGGCCGGGTCCAGCTGGCGGGACTGATATAGGACCGTCTCGGAGAGACCCAGGTTTAGATTCTTGGGCAACCGCAGATCCAACCGGTGGCCAGACAAGTAGCGGCCCAAATCGGCGTTCAGCACGGCGAAGAATGACCGGAACTCCACCGCCCGATAGCCGAATTCAAGGTCAATGGCATCCAAGGCCCCGAAGTTGTTCGACAGCAGCAAGGTGCCGTAAACCCCCGGCCCCCACCAGCGCTGCTGACGGCCCAGGGTGAACCAAAGGTTTTGACGTCCGGCCCGGAAATAGGACCAGTCGGCAGTGAACCGCCCCCCCCGCCAGGTCTTCAGCTGGCCCGACAGTTTCTCGTACTTGGCGTTCTCCTTTTCCAGGGACAGCCCCAGACGCTGATCGAAGGTCAGCAGGCCATCCAATGAACCCCAGCAGCTGACCTGGGCCCAGCCCCGATGCTGGGGGCCAGCCAAATTCGAGTACCCTGACCCCATCCCCAGCTCCAGGTCGCCTCCGGCCGCCAACGACTGGTCACCAAACCCCAGCAGATCACGGTCGGCAAGGCGCTCCTCGCAGATTCCGATCTCCAGTTCCTGGCTCAGCCGGTTATAATTGTGGAGATCGGCTTGAGAAAGGACTAGCTGGCCGTCCATCTGCCTGGTCAGCATCTCCTGGAGCTGTTGAATAACCTGGCGCCTCGGCCAGGGGCGGCAGACCGGCAAGCGCAGGTATCCCAGGGCCTGGAACCGGGCCAGGACCGGATATGACCAATGGTCCAAAGGCAGGTCGCGATCATCGCGGTCGGCCCGGGCCGGGAGGGCCAGACCGCCGGCCAGCAGAACAGCCATAAGCAGGAAACGTTTCATGGTACTTAAGTTACCATATCGGGCCATGCCTTTTCAAGGGCTTTGTGTCGATAGAATAGAAAAAGCGAGGGCGGAATGGTTCCGCCCTCGCCTGATACAAGGATCTTGGTATTTAGCGTTTCTTCTTCTTGGGAGCCGGCTTGGAGGCGGCTTCCTTCTGCTTCTTGGCGTACTCCAGGTAGTTCTTGTACTCCTGGGAATTGGGATTGATCATCAGGGCCCGGGTATAGGCCTCGATGGCCTTGTCAAAGTTGTTGACGGTGTTGTGCAGGGAGGAAAGCCCCAAAAAGCTGTAGGCCTCAACATCGGTATCGTCCAGGGCAATTACCTTCTCAAAGGCAGCCATGGCGCTGGGAACGTCGGTTCCCTCGAAATAGTAGGCCTGCCCCAGGTTGAACCAGATATTCTTGTCATCGGGCTTGATGCCGGCCGCGGTCTTGAAAGACTGCTGGGCCCCGGGGAAGTCCCTCTTCTGCAGCTGAGCCACCCCCAGCCAGTAGAACCACTGATCGTTGTCCTTCTTCAGCTTGGTGGCCTTGGTCAGGTTCTTGATGGCCTCGTCCCAGTTGGAGGACTCCATGGCCGAGCGGCCCACCTGGTAATAGGCGTCCGGATTGCCGGGATCCAAGGCCAGGGCCTTAGCATACATTGCCTCCGATTCCTTTTGCTGGCCCTGATAGCGGTAGATCAGGCCCTTGCGGATGAAATTACCCACCTTGGCGGGGGAGAGCTCGATAGCCTGGTCTATGTACTCCATGGCCTTGTCCAGATAGATGGCCGCCGAATCCTTGGGTCCGGTCACCGACTTCTTCATCTGGGCCCCGGACATGCCGTAGAGATCCTCCCAGGTGTCATCCCAGATCTTCTGCAGGGAGTCCTTCTTGTCGGGGCTGAACTCCACGGCGCTGGCATAAGATTCCCCGGCCTTCTTGAACTGCCTGGTGTTGACGTAACAATAGGCCAGCAGGGAGTGCATCTCCGCATCCTTGGGGGCGTATTCCAGCCCCTCGTTGAGGGTGGCTATGGCCGCCTCGTAGTTGGGGGGATCCTCCTGCAGCCTGACCTTGGCCCCGGCCACGTACTGGTTGCAGCCCACCACCGTCAGGGCCAGGGCCAAAGCCGCCAGCCCGAGTAAACCTTTTGCTCTCCTAAGCATTGTGCCACCTTCCTAAATGTTTGGTAAATAAAATTGGTTTTAATTTTAACCTTTAATAGCCCCAAAGTCAAGATTTTTATCGAGTCCGGCTTGGCTTGGCCGGACGGACCCCGGCCAAATGATCCTCCACCCTGGCCACGTCGCCGGGACAATCCACCGCCGGCCGGCTGTATCTGGTCATCACCACCCTGATCGGTTGGCCCATCTCCAAAGCCCTCAGCTGTTCCAGCTTTTCCAGTTTTTCCAGCCGACCCGGCGGGCTCTGGGTGAAACGGAGAAGGAAATCCCTCCGGTAGGCGTAGATTCCGACGTGTTTGATGTAATGCTGGCCGGGATCGGCCCGGCCGTCCCGGACGTATGGGATGGGGTGGCGCGAAAAATACAGGGCCTGGCCCTTGCGGTCCATTACTATCTTGGCGCTGTTGGGGCTATGGGCCTCCGCCAAGTCCGAGAACCTGGTCCCCAGGGTGGCCATTGGCTGGCTCCGGTCGGCGATCATGGCCCGGGCCAGCCGGTCGATGGCCGAGGGAATGATCAGCGGCTCGTCGCCCTGGATGTTAAGCACGATCCCAAAGCCCCGAAACTCCGGCCGCCTTACCACCTCGGCCACCCGGTCGCTGCCCGAGCGGTGGCGGCGCGACGTCATCACCGCCTGCCCCCCGAATCCGAGCACGCAGTCAAATATCCGGCGGTCATCGGTGGCCACCACCAGCCGGTCCAGCAGCCGGGCCCTTCGGCAACGCTGATAAACCAGCCGGATCATGGGGTGGCCGGAGATCAGGGCCAGCGGCTTGCCCGGAAATCGGGTGGAACCATAACGGGCCGGAATCACCCCCAGCACACTTTCCCGGTTGGCCATTGGTTTGATTGGTAAGGGTTGAAAATCGACTAGGACTTGGGTCCGGCGGCAATCACCTCCGGAGAGGCGTAGTCATGGTATTGCTGAAAGTTCTTGGCGAACATGCCCGCCAATTCGCGGGCCTTCCGGTCGTAGGCCGTCCGGTCGGCCCAGGTGTTGCGGGGGGTAAGCACCTCGCCGGGCACTCCCTGACAGGCATCCGGCACCAGGATATTGAACACCGGGTCCGGGGTGAACCGGGCTTTCTCCAGCTTGCCCTCCAGGGCGGCGGTCAGCAGGGCCCGGGTGATGGAGATTTTCATCCGGCTGCCTACCCCGGCCGGCCCCCCCGACCACCCGGTGTTGACCAGCCAGCAGTTGGTCTTGTGGCGAGACAGTTTCTGGGACAGCATGTCGGCATAGGCCGTGGGGGGCAAAGGCATAAATGGAGCGCCGAAGCAGGTTGAGAAGGTAGGTTGCGGCTCATTGATCCCGGTCTCGGTCCCAGCCAGTTTGGAGGTGAAACCAGACAGGAAATGATAGCTGGCCATCTCCGGGGTCAGTTTGGCAATGGGGGGCAGCACCCCGAAGGCGTCGCAGGTCAGAAAGAACACATTCTTTGGGTGCCCTCCCACCCCGGGGATCACGCAATTGGGTATGTGCTCCACCGGGTAGGTGGCCCGAGTGTTCTCGGTGATGGCGTCAGAGTCGTAGTCGATCATCCTGGTGTCCAGGTCCACCACCACGTTCTCCAGCAGGGAGCCGAAGCGGATGGCGCTGTGGATCTGGGGCTCGGCCTGGGCCGAGAGTTTGATAACCTTGGCGTAGCAGCCCCCCTCAAAATTGAAGATGCCGGCATCCGACCAGCCGTGCTCGTCGTCCCCGATCAGACGACGCCCCGGATCGGCCGACAGGGTGGTCTTGCCGGTCCCCGACAGGCCGAAGAAAAGGGCTACGTCGCCACCCGGCCCGACATTGGCCGAACAATGCATGGGGAAAATCCCCCGCTGGGGCATCAGGTAATTCATGATGGTAAAGATGCTTTTCTTGATCTCCCCGCCGTAAAGACTGCCGATTATCAGGTTGATCTTCCTCTCAAAGCTGACCGCCACAAAGGCGCTGGACTTGGTGCCATCGGCTGCCGGGTCGGCCCTCAGACTGCCGCAGGCCATCACCGTGAATCCCGGTTTGAAATCCGCCAGTTCCTGGGCAGTGGGCCTGATGAACAGGGTATGGGCAAACAGGCAATGCCAGATGGTGTCGGTTACCACCCGCACCGGCAGGCGGTGGGCGGGGTCGGCCCCGGCGAATCCGTCGAAAACGTAGATGTCCTTGTCCTTCAGGTGGCCGTGGGATTTCTTCAGCAGGGTTTCGAACTGGGCGGCGGGGCACTTGACATTGACCTTGCCCCAGGCGATCTGGCCGCTGATGGAGGGCTCGTCGACTATGAACTTGTCATTGGGCGACCGCCCGGTGCGTTCCCCGGTTCTTACCACCAGGGCTCCGTTGGCGGCCAGCATCCCCTCGCCGGCCGACAGCGACCGCTCGATCAGGGCCGGAGCCGGCAGGTTGCGGAAGACCTTTTGGGAAGTGACGACCCCGGCGGCCTCCAGTTCTTTTCTGATATCCATCCCTATTCGCTCCTTGTATTAGACAGAGTTGAAATTATGGCCGATCAAAAAGTTATTATAACCCTTTTGGGCCTATTTTTTCAAGGGATTTGGGCCATTCGATCCCGAATGCCAAGGGATGAGAGGAAATCGTTGCCCCGGCTGTCGGTGAGAACCCGGACCGGGAAACCATCCAACTCCAGGCGGTAGACCGCCTCCGGCCCCAACTCCTCGAAGGCCACCAACTCGGCATTTTTGATCCTCAGCGACAACAGGGCGCCCAGCCCCCCCACCGCCCCGAAATAGACGGCCTGATGCCGGGCTATCGCCTGGTTGACGGCCTGGCTGCGGGGCCCCTTTCCGATCATGCCAGCCAACCCGGCCTCCAGCAGGGCGGGGGTGAAGGCATCCATCCGGGAGCTGGTGGTGGGTCCGATGGACCCGATGATGCGTCCCGGGGGCGCCGGCGAGGCCCCCGCGTAGATGATCAGCGCACCATTGAGATCAAAAGGCGGGTTTGCCCCCTGCTCCAGCAGCCGAGCTATCCGGAGGTGGGCAGCATCCCGGGCGGTGAAGGCCGGTCCGGAGATGAGAACCTCCTGACCGGCGGACAGGCTCCGGGCGGCCTCCGCATTCAATGGGCTGTTGAGGTGGAATTTCCTTTCCATGTCACAGACGATCCGTTAAGATCAGAGTACCGTGAACGCTCGGCGGGCGGCGTGGCATTGCAGGTTAACCGCCACCGGCAGGCTGGCCATATGGCAGGGATGGACCTCGATGAAGACCTCCAGGGCGGTAGTGCTCCCCCCCAGCCCCCCGGGACCGATACCAAGAAGGTTGATTCCCTCCAGCAGACGGCTCTCCATGGAGGCATAATAGGGGTCGGGATTCCTCTGGCCGGCATTCCGCAGCAGAGCCTTCTTGGCCAGCCGGGGAGCCGTTTCAAAGTTCCCGCCGATGCCCACCCCCACTATCAGCGGGGGGCAGGCATTGGCCCCGGCCATTTGGACGGTCTCCGCCACCAGTCTCTCCACCCCCTCCGCTCCGGCCGAAGGGTAAAGCATGGCCAGCCGGCTCATGTTCTCGCTGCCGCAGCCCTTGGGAAGATGGATGATCCGGACGGACTCGCCATCCGTCATCTCCAGATGCACAAAAGCCGGGGTGTTATCCCCGGTGTTTTCGCCCCGCAAGGGGTCGCGGACAACCGATTTCCTCAAAAAACCCTCCCGATAGGCCAAGCCGACCCCTTGGTCAACGGCCTGCTGCAGGCCACAGCCGGTCAGACTAACATCCCTGCCCAGCTCCACCCAGAACAGGGCCAGGCCGGTATCCTGGCACAAAGGCAGGCGTTCCCGCCCGGCGATGCGGGCATTCTCCAGGATATCCTCCAGCACCCTCCGGCCGGCCTCCGACCTTTCGGTCGACAGGGACCGTTGCAGCAGCCCCTTCAAGTCTTCCGGCAGCTCAAAGGCCGCCTTCAGGCACAATTCCCTAACGGCGGCCGTTATCTGATCGCTGCTTATGGTTCTCATCAGCCCCAACCGGGCGAAAGGTTAAAGTTTGGCCGGCTTGAGGACCCACACCTCGGTCTGGACCGGCAGTACTGATTTGGTTATCTCGGCCTCGGATCCCCCCAGCACCCTTACCCCCTCCCGCCCCGAGGTGAAACTTTCCAAAGGAGCCAGGTTGAAGGCTACTCCCTTGGTCTTATAATGCATGGGCAGGCAGATTTTGGGGGACAGCTTTTCCGCCACCATCCAGGCCTCTTCGGCGTTGACGGTGAAGGTTCCGCCCACCGGGATCATCAGGACATCGACTGGGCCTATCTCCTTGGCCTCCCTGGCATCGGGCACATGCCCCAGATCGCCCAGATGACACAGGGTTATTCCGTCCATCAGGCAGGTGAAGACCACGTTGCCCCCCCGCTCCGAGCCCCGGCTGGTGTCATGGTAGAGCCCGGTCCCCCGTACCGCAAGCCCCTTGAAACTGAAACGGCCGGGCTCCCGGAACACCCTGGCCCGGTCGTGTTCCCGGCTGATGTAATTGTGGTCGGCGTGGTTGTGGCTGATGGTGATGGCATCGGCCGGCTCGTCTATCTTCCGGTAATTTAGGGAGCCGCCGTACGACCCGGATTCGTAGGGATCGGTCAACAGGCGGATCCCCTTGTCCGAGGTCAGCAGGAAAGCCGAATGGGCCAGATATCTGATCTTCATAGGTTGGCCCCTTAAAGGGCAGGCAAAAACGGCGAGCTATTTGCTCGCCGCGTTGACCTTGGGCTCGGGATAGATGCTGATCTTCTTGCCATCCCTGCCCCGGGGCTCAAAGCGGACGTATCCGTCCGCCACCGCAAACAGGGTGTCGTCCTTGCCCCGCATGACGTTGAAGCCGGGATAGAACTTGGTGCCCCTCTGCCGGACCAACACCGCCCCGGCGCTGACCTTCTGGTTGCCAAAGGCTTTGATGCCCAGCCGCTGTGAGTTGCTCTCGCGGCCGTTCCTGGATGAGCCTACCCCTTTTTTATGTGCCATTACTTCTTATCTCCTTTAACTGGTTTCTTTGCCCCCCCGGCCTTGGCCGGCTTGGCTGCCGCCTTCTTCTTGGGCTCGGCGGCCGGCTTTTCGATGGCTTTGATTCCGGGATGGCTGACGGTGTTGACCAGCAGGTCGGTGTAGTGGGTCCTGGCCCCCCAGCGCCGCCGGTAATCCTTCTTGGGCTTATACTTCATGCCCTCGATTTTGGCCGAGCGGGAGTGCCCCACCACGGTGACCTCCACCACCGCCTCCTTGATGGTGGGCCGGCCGATGATTACCTCCTGGCCGTTGGACATCAGCAGGACCTTCTCCATCTTGTATTTCTGGCCCTCCTTGGCGTCGATCCTGGGAATCCTGACCTTTTGATTCTCTGAGACCCTCACCTGGGTCCCGCCGCATTCGATAACCGCGTACATTTTGCTAAAACTCCTAAAAAATGCTGTCTTACTTGCCCGAGGGCATTTCCGGGGCCGGGCTGGCCGGCAGTTCACCCGGTTGGCCTGCCGGCGGCGGACTGGATCTCTGCTCCTGTTGAAGCGCCTTCTCGATGGCCGAGCTCTCCCGCCGGCCCCGACCCGACAACAGTGCCAGGGACAGCGAGGTCATCATGAATACCACGGCCAGAATGGTGGTGGCCCTGGTCAGAAAAGGAGCCGCTCCCCGCCCTCCGAAGAATGATTCCCCTCCCCCGCCCAGCGCGGTGCCCAAGCCTCCCTTGCCGCTCTGCATCAACACCACCCCGATCAGCAACAGACAGGCGATCAGGTGAATTACCAATATCAGGCTGTACACTTGAACCTCCCTAATTTCCTCGAAAGTCCGGCCGGCCCCACATCCAACCGGCCCCCATTAATTTACTGATTGCCAAATTTTGCGCTAAGTTTTGTATTATAACAAATTTACATCACATTTTCAAGCATATTCTGCAAAATAAACGGCACAGGTCTTAACCCTGTGCCGTAGTTGATGTTCAGCCTGCTCAATAGGCCTCTTCAGCCCTTGGCCTTCTTCAGCGCCTCCAATTTCTGCCTGGTCCGCTCCAGGTTGCGGCGGGCATTGGCGTGGTTGGGATCTGATTTCAGTATCCTCTGCCAGATGTTTAGAGCCCCCTGATAGTCCCCGGACCCAAAAAGGCGGGTTCCCTCCTTATAGAGGGCGTCGATTTCTGACGGGGACATCTTGGGCGTGGCCGGCTCGGCTGGCCGGGCTGTAGCCCGGGCCGGGGTTTCGGCCTTGGCCGGGGCCCTCTCCGGCTGTCGCGATGGCGCCGGGCCCCCTCCGCCGATGGTCACCGTGCCCACATCGCCGAACACCACCTTCTTAACCGGGCGCACCTTCTTGGCCAGCACGAACTCCAGGTTGTTGGCCAGCTCCCCCTGCCTGATGGTCACGGTCCGGATGGACTCGCCCTTTATCTCAAAATCCGGCGGAATGCTGTTGGGATCCAAGGATACGGTCTGCTGTCCGGTGGGGGCATTGGTAATCCTGAATACCCCTCCCCCGTTGGAGACCGCCGCGGCATTGGATGGCTGGATGGTAACCAGCACCCCGGACATGCCGTAGTCGTCGCCGTCGAACTTGCCGTTGTTGTTGTTGTCCACGAACACCCGGCCCTTGACCCCCCCCAGGGCCGAGACCGCGAAGTTGACCAGGGTGGCTCGCCATCCGCCTAAGGTCGCCTGCTTCTCGGTCGGGCCGATCAGGTTGTACTCAGCCGACAGGGTGGATATGTCGATCTTGACGGTGGGGTTGCTGCTGCTGATCCTGATGAAGGAATAACGTCCCTTGGCATCGGTGATGGCCCGCCGGCCGTCCGACAGGTTGAGCATCACCCCCGGCAGGCCGTGCTCCCCGGCATCCTGCTGGCCGTTCTTATTGGCGTCCAGGTACACCAGTCCCTCCATGGTGCTGCCGGAGATGTCCATCCGCCGGGTGATGAAGAGCCCCAGCCGTTCCCGGTCTTTCAGGTAGAAGAATCCTGTGTCCTGGGCGATGTTGTTGTCGCTCCACCAGCTGAGGTCCAGCAGATACTTCTGCGACAGGTTGAACTTCAGCTGGATGTTGGACACCAGGCTGGCGTTGCTCCGGTCGCGATGGTCGGCCCGGTGGTCGAGCCCCAGCTCCACCAGGGCCCGGCTGCCACCCCAAAGCCCGGCGTTGGCTCCGGCCCGATAGCGGTTGTACCGGCCGGAGTTCAGGCTGCGGCTGTCGCTCCAACGGTCAAGCTCCCCCGACAGCCAGAAGGTGGTTTGGTTGATTCGATACTGTGGTTTCACCTGCC
Source organism: uncultured bacterium (assembly GCA_937958665.1). GTDB lineage: Bacteria > Edwardsbacteria > AC1 > AC1 > EtOH8 > CALGNM01. The sequence continues at coordinate 11,367 of CALGNM010000135.1, forward strand.
ACAGATGCCGGACGGCCTCCATGGCCCCGGCCACCGTCTCCTCCCGCTGCTCGCCCCGGTATTTTAGGGCCATCTCCAGCTGGTTGAACTTTTGGCTGAACTCCAGGCCTTGCCCGTCGGTCACATACCGCCTGGCGGTCGGCCCGCCCCAGTTGACCCGGTGGTCACGGCTGCCGTAGTCGGCCCGGACCTGGGGCAGGTTGGAAAGCCTCAAGATGGAGCCGGCGTTCCAGTCGTTGGAGATGGTGGGGTACAGGGTGTCGCCGTCGGCGTTCTGGTTGGTGAACCGGGCATCCAACCCCACTATCTGGTTGGGCCGCCAGCTGGCATAGAAACGGGGTCCGTAGTGGTTCTTGGTCTGCAGGGGCCGGAAGTTGGCCCCCAGAAAATCCATCCCGGCCGACAGCCGGTATTTCCGATCGGACCAGGTCAGGTTGGAGGACACCCAGGGGGCCGAGCGCTGGATGATCATCCCGGCCCTCTCCTCCTGGCGTTTCTTCCAGGAGGTGGCCAGCATGAAGTTGAGGCCCCAGGGCATCAGGATGTCCATCTGCTGGCCGAAGCCCACCGCGCCCCGGTACAGGCTGTCGGAGGCTTGGCTGCTGCTCTCCCGGTAGAAAAACACCCTCTCGGTCAGCCAGGGCGCCGGGCGGTAATCAAGGTAGGTTCCCAAGGCGGTCCGGCCGCCGGTGGTGGTGTTATAGCGGTAAAGATAGGAGGGCGCCCCCCCGAATACCCCGCCGCCCCAGGCCCCCCGGCGGTAGTCGAGGCTGGCCCCCCTCAGCCGGGTGTTCCAAAGCCCGGAGGAATAGGACAGCCGGGTATTGTCGTCTCCCAGGCACAAACCCAGCTGGCCGCCGGCCAGGTTGATCTGGCTGAAGGAGGCCCGGGCGGTCTGGAGGTGGGTCCGGTCCAAGTTGCTGTAATAGAATGACAGTTCGGAGGAGAGCAGGTAGCGCTCCATCCTTTTCTCCAGGACGCTCTTCAGGCTGTGGCGGTATTCCTGCTGTCCGTAGTTTCGTCCGGTCAGGCTGTTGCCGTTCTCAAAGCCATAGGTGAAATACAGCTGGTCCGCGGCCGGCAAAGCTTGCCAGCCGAGGCAGAGAATGATCGCTATGACGGTGAGTTTGGCCTTCATCTATCCCTTGATGTTCTTCAGCGCGTCCAGTTTGGCCTTGGTCCGCTCCAGGTTCTTTTTGGCCGCCGCGTTGCCGGGATCCAATTTTAGGAGCTTCTGCCAGCTGGCCAGCGAAGCCTGGTAGTCGCCCGAGGTGTACTGCCGGGTGGCGGTGTCGTAGAGGGACTTGATCTCCTCGGGAGAGGCCCTGACCGCCGGCTGGACCGGCTTGGGCGGGGCCTTGACCGGCGCCTTGGGCTGGGCGATGGGCCAGCTGTGGCGTGAGGCCTCTGCCAGTATCAGGTTGACCCGGGCCTCGCCGGACAGGATTTCGCTGCCGCCGTAGTCCACCGTGGCAAAAAGGTTGTAGCTGCCGGGTTTGACCGCCGGCAGGGGGATCCGGAATATCCTCTCGGAGCGTGGCAGGACCGCCTGCCGGTCGGGGTTCAGCGCCAGCTTCTCCACCGTCCAGCCATCATCGGTCTTGATCTCCACCGTGCCGGTGGGGCGGAGCAACATATTGCCCTTATTAACAAAACCCAGCTCCACCTGGGCGGTATTGGACCTGACCGTATTGCTGAGTGAGAGTGAACTGATCTCGCCATCTTTTATACCCGTTCCGGTGATGGCAATGTTGAAAAGAACGCCCACCCGGGCGGAAAGTTTGCTGCCCGATTTTTTTACATCATCCTGCGGTTTGGTCTGAAAGAACACCGAAGAGAGATAACTTCCGGAGGCATCATCCGGAACCTTGAAGGTATAGCGAACCTGCTGGCTTACACCCTGGGAAATGGTGAAATTCTCCGGGTTGATTATTATCCACGGCTCGCAGGATGTTGGCAGAGTCCCTCCCTCGGGGAACTGCAGGTTTCCGTGCTTGTCCATGGCCAAATCGCTGATGTAACAGAAAACCTGGGCCCTCTCATTGCCGGTGTTCCTCACGTTAATCACACCGGTCCGGTCCTCTCCGGGTATCACATTCAAATCTACCCTCGGGGGCCAAACGTCCAGCGAAACTGCCCCCTGAACAATGGCGGAAGGAGCCCAGGTAAAAAACAGCGCCGCCAATAATAGAAATCTGCTCATGAAAGATCGTGCCTCAAAATCAAAATAGCGGGGCATCCGATTAGTGATGCCCCGCTATTTTTTAAGCCCATATCACGGAATGGCGTGCAGGGTATAGGTCAGGGTGTTGGTGTAGGTGCCGGCAGCTTGATCGACCGGAGCAGCCAGTTGGTACTGCTGGGTAATTGTGGTGGGGCTGCCCACGTTCTTTCTCTCTGTGGCATCGCAGGTATAGAAAGTGGTAGCGGTCCCGGTGACAAACTCGGTGGGGGCTGCATCGGCATGAACGCCCAAACCACCGGTGCTGGTGTGGGTGAAGTTCACGCTGGGGATCACTTCAGTGATGGCGGCATCGGTTAATAGTTCGTTCTGGTGCACCTGCAGAACCCAGGTGTTGTTCTTCCAGTTGCTGCGCACCGTGATATCTAAAAACTGACTGTTGTCAAAATCACCCGGCAACAACGGCAGGTAATCTATTGCCGCTGCTCCCAAGGTCATCTGAAACACGCCTCCCACCGGCACAGTAACTACCACCGGGCTGGATACATCCGCTGGCTGGGCCATCGCCATCCCGGCGAACAGGGCAACCGCTAAGCTGGCAAGAAAAAGTTTCTTCATGGGAATCCTCCTTTTATTTGGGTTTGTTTTGGTAGATAATTACAACTTACCATAGATATTATGCAATTTTCATTCCCATTTCTGCGCAAATAGGCTAGGCCATATTTTGTGCTTCCATTTGACGATTGCACAATATCTTCCCTCTTGCTATCCTTGCCGCAAATCTAGTGCAAAAACTGCCCTTGCGCCTTGCAATAGTATAACATAATTGCACAAAATTTCAACCCTATGGGCATAATTTTTTTTGGTGGTGGGCGATGAGGGGCTCGAACCCCCGACCTCCTGCGTGTAAAGCAGGCGCTCTAACCAAGCTGAGCTAATCGCCCTTTTAACCCGGGCCGGAAACTTCCGGCTATTTTATCATGTTGAGCTTCTTGCCCACCTTGGTGAAGGCCTCAATGGCCTTGTCCAGATGGTGCTGGTCGTGGGCCGCCGAGATCTGGACCCGGATCCGGTCCTTGCCCTTGGCCACCACCGGGTAGGAGAAGGCGATGACGTAGATGCCCTCCTCCAGCATGGCATTGGCGAAGTCCACCGCCAGCTTGGAGCAATCGGGGTACTTGCCGAACATGATGGGCACGATGGGATGGTCGCCCGGGATGATGTCGAACCCGGCGGCGGTCATCTTCTCCCGGAAGAACTTGGTGTTCCGCTCCAGTTTGTCCCTCAGCTCGGTGGTGGTGGAGAGCATGTCCAGGCACTTGATGGTGGCCTCCACCACGGCCGGGGCCACGGTGTTGGAAAACAGGTAGGGGCGCCCCTTGTTGCGCATCCAGTCGATGATCTCCTTGCGCCCGGAGATGCAGCCGCCGGAGGCCCCTCCCAGGGCCTTGCCGAAGGTGGTGGTGATGATGTCGATCTGTCCCATTACCCCGCGGTATTCGTGGGTGCCCCGGCCGGTCTTGCCCATGAAGCCCGAGGAGTGGCTGTCGTCCACCATCACCAGGGCCTCGTACTTCTCGGCCAGCTTGACTATCTGGTCCAGCTTGGCGATGTCGCCGTCCATGGAGAACACCCCGTCGGTGGCGATCATGATGAAGCGGCAGCCCTTTTCCCGGGCCTCCTTCAGGCAGCGCTCCAGTCCCTTGGCCAGCTTGCCGGTGGCCGGATCCTCCTCCTCCACGTCCCGCATGTCGGCGTGCTTGTAGGCCCAGCGCTGGGCCTTGCACAGCCGGATGCCGTCGATGATGGAGGCGTGGTTCAGGGCGTCGGAGATGATGGCATCCTGCTCGGTCAGCAGGGGCTCGAACACCGCCCCGTTGGCGTCAAAACAGGAGGAGAACAGGATGGTGTCCTCGGTGCCCAGGAACTCGGAGACCTTCTTCTCCAGGGTCTTGTGGATGTCCTGGGTGCCGCAGATGAAGCGGACCGAGGACAGCCCGTAGCCCCGGTGGTCGATGCCGGCATGGGCGGCCTTGATCAGCTCGGGGTGGGATGACAGCCCCAGGTAGTTGTTGGCGCAGAAGTTCAGGCACTTCTTGCCCTTGACCGTGATCTCGGCCCCCTGGGCGCTCTCGATGATCCGCTCGTGCTTGAACAGCTTTTGCTCCTCCAGCTTCTTCAGCTCGGCTGACAGGTAGTCCTTGACTTTACCGTACATGTGGTTTGCTCCTGATAAATATATGTTGGTGTATTGGGCCTGGTCGCAAGTTGTAATGATAGCAAACTTTAGCTTCCAATGCAACAGCAAAAATCCCGGCCCACACTGGCTGGTGTTGACATCCGGCAGGCCTTGTTATATCATAATCTTAAGCCCAACATTGACGGAGTAAAAGCATGGAGTTGAGCTCGCTCACCTTCAACCTTAACCGGGCCCCGGAGATCTCCTTCCCGCCCCCCCGGCCAGGACGCCGCTACCGACTGGGCATCATCGGGGGCGGGCCGGCCGGACTGACCGCGGCGGTCTACGCCGCCCGCAAGCGGCTGGATACCCTGCTGGTGTCCCGCGATTTGGGGGGCCAGGTGCTGTGGACCTCCGGGGTGGAGAACTACCCCGGCTTCCAGTACATCGAGGGCCGGGAGCTGATCGAGAAGTTCAAGGCCCAGGCCGGGCAGTTTCCCATAGACGTCTCGCTGGGACCGCCAATCCAGGCTGTCCGGACGGCGGAGAGGGGATACGAAATATCTTTGGACGGAGGCGCCATATTCTTGGCCGACAGCCTGATACTGGCCACCGGCAAGCGGTACCGCAACCTGAACGTCCGGGGGGAGAAGGAGCTGATCGGGAAGGGAGTGGCCTTCTGCGCCACCTGCGACGCCCCCCTGTTCGGGGGCAAGGACGTGGCGGTGATCGGCGGGGGCAACTCGGCCCTGACCGCGGCCAAGGACCTCTTAAGCTACGCCCGGAGGGTCTACCTGGTCAACATTGCCCCGGAGATGCAGGGAGATCAGGTGCTGCTGGAGCCCCTGAAGGCCTCGGACAAGGTTGAATTCATCATGGAGCATAAGGTAACCGAGGTGCTGGGCAGAGATTCGGTCAGCGGAATCCGGATAGCCTCGATTGGTGGGATAAAACAGCGGGAGATCGGGCTTTCCGGCATCTTTGTGGAGATAGGGTTGATACCGAATTCCGACCTGTTCAAAGGGCTGGTGGACATGAATCAGCGTGGCGAGATCATGGTGGACTGCGCCTGCCGGACCTCGCGGCCCGGGGTGTTCGCCGCCGGGGATGTCACCACGGTGCCGGAGAAGCAGATAGTGGTGGCGGCCGGCGAGGGGGCCAAGGCGGCATTAAGCGCCTACGAATGGTTAGCCCGTAACTGACCGGAAGAACTGGATAAAAAAAGGGGGGGGCACGCAGTGCCGCCCCTTTTTATCGTTAATGGTCGGCCATCCTAATTATGGGTATATCTTCTCCAGCATCCTGGCGAATGGTATGGCCTCGCGGATGTGCTGAAGGCCGCACATCCAGCTGACCGTCCGCTCGATGCCGATGCCAAAGCCCGAGTGGGGCACGCTGCCGTAGCGCCTTAAATCGACGTACCACTTGTAGGGCTCATAGGGCACTTTGTGCTGTTCCATTTTTTTGAGCAGCAGGTCCAGGTCGTGTATCCGCTGGCTGCCCCCGATGATCTCCCCGTAGCCCTCCGGGGCGTATAGGTCGGAGCCCAAAACGACCGACGGGTCCTTGGGGTCCGGCTGCATGTAGAACGACTTGATCTCGGCTGGGAAGCGGTCCACGAACACCGGCCGCTCGAAGCTGCCGGCGATGGCGGTATCGTGGGGAGCCCCGAAGTCCTCGCCGTACCGGATGGGCACCCCGGCCTTGTTGCACAGCTCCACCGCCTCTTTGTATGAGATCACCGGGAAGGGAGCCCTGATCCTCTCCAGCGGCTTGGTGTCCCTCTCCAGTGTTTTCAGCTCGAATTGACGCTCGTTCAGCACCCTCTCCACTATGGCGCAGATCATCCCCTCCTGGCACTGCATGTTCTCGGCATGCTCGAAATAGCTGGCCTCGGCGTCCATCATCCACAGCTCGGTCAGGTGGCGGCGGGTCTTGGACTTCTCGGCCCGGAAGGCCGGGGTGAAGGTGTAGACCTTGCCGAAGGCTGCGGCGGTGGCCTCGATGTACATCTGGCCGGACTGGGAGAGGTAGGCCGGCTCGCCGAAGTAGTCGGTCTGAAACAGGGTGGTGGTCCCCTCGCAGGCGGTGGGGGTCAGGATGGGGGCCGGGGTATGGATGAAACCCTCTTTGTGCAGATATGCGTGGATGGCCTGTTCGATGGTGTCGCGGATCCGTAAAATGGCGTGCTGTTTGGATGATCGCATCCACAGGTGGCGGTGTTCCATCAAAAAGGCCGGGCCGTGCTCCTTGGGGGTGATGGGGTAGTCCTGGGTCAGTTGGACTATCTGCAGCCCGGTGACCCCCAGCTCATAGCCCGATGGCGCCCGCTGGTCCTCCTTGACCAGGCCCCGGACGATGATGGATGACTCCTGGGTCACCCGGTCTCCCAGGGCGAAGATCTCCTCCCCCACCTCGTTCTTGACCATCACCCCCTGAATGACCCCGGTGCCGTCCCGTATCTGCAGGAAGTGGATCTTGCCTGAGGACCGCTTGTTATACAGCCATCCCTTGACGGTGACCTCCCGCCCCAGGTGTTGCCCGATATCGGAGATGTGCACGAAATCCAGCTTCATTTTTATACCATCGTAAGGTTGAAAGCTAAATTTACCAAAATAATGGCCTGGTAGTCAAGATAAAAAGCCCGCCGGCGGCGGGCTTTTTATTGGCTGGTAACGGCAGCCAGATCGGAAGAGCGTCGTGTAGGGAAAGAGTGTAGATCTCGGTGGT
>CALGNM010000136.1 GCA_937958665.1 uncultured bacterium
CCGTCCGGCCTGGCGGGCGGCGGAGCGGGCGGCGCTCTTCAGCATGGCCTCGGCCACGCCCTCCCTCGGCCGCCCGGCCGGCCTGGCCGCCTTGGCCGGTTCCGGTGGGGGGGCCTGCTGGGCCCGGCTTTTCAGCATCTCGTAGGCCGACTCCCGGTCCACCAGTTTATCGTAATGGCCGTACAGCACCGATGATCTGATCAGCCGCTCCCGTTGTTCGGTCGCAATGGGCCCGATCTGTCCGGCCGGGGGAAGTATGTAGGCCCGCTCGGTAACCCCCGGGCTGCCTTTTTCGTCCAGTAAGGATACCAGCGCCTCCCCGGTCTCCAGCTGGGTGATGGCCTGTTCTATATCCAGCCCGGGGTTGGTGCGAAAAGTCTGGGCCGCCGCCCGGACCGCCTTCTGGTCGTTGGCGCTGAATGCCCGCAGGGCATGCTGGATTCGGTTGCCCAGCTGGCCCAGGATCTTGTCCGGAATGTCGGTGGGGTTCTGGGTCACAAAATAGATCCCCACCCCCTTGGACCTGATCAGGCGCACCACCTGCTCGATCTTTTCCAGCAGAACCGTGGGAACGTCGCTGAATAAAAGATGGGCCTCATCGAAGAAGAACACCAGCTTGGGTTTGGGCGGGTCGCCCACCTCCGGCAGTTGTTCGAACAGCTCAGACATCAGCCACAGCAAAAAGGTGGCATAGACCCGGGGGGAATGCATCAGCCGGTCGGCCGAGAGGATGTTGACCACCCCCCGCCCCTTTTCGTCGGTTTGGATGATGTCATCCAGGTTCAGGGCCGGCTCGCCGAACAGCTGGCCGGCACCCTGCTCCTCCAGAGCCAGCAGCGCCCGCTGGATGGTCCCGATGCTGGCGGCCGAAATCTTGCCGTATTCGGTGGTGAACTTGGCGGCGTTGTCCCCGGCAAACTGCAGCATTGAACGGAGATCCTTAAGGTCCAGCAACAGCAGGCCATCGTCGTCGGCTATCTTGAAGACCAGGGACAGCACCCCGCTTTGGACTTCGTTGAGATTGAGAAGCCGGGACAGCAACAGGGGGCCCATCTCGGAAATGGTTGTTCGGGCCGGATGGCCCGCGTCCCCGAACACATCCCACAGAGCCACCGGGCAGGGCCAGTATTGGAACCCCTCCAGTCCCAGTTTGCCAATCCGCTCGGCTATCTTGGGGCTCTCGGTTCCGGCCTGGCTGATGCCCGCCAGGTCGCCCTTGACGTCGGACAGGAAGACCGGAACCCCGATCCGGCTGAAGTTCTGGGCCAGCACCTGCAGGGTGACCGTCTTGCCGGTTCCGGTGGCCCCGGCTATCAGGCCATGGCGGTTGGCCATCTGGGGCAGCAGGCATAGTTCCCGGCCACCCTTGGCTATCAGCAATGACTCAAGGCTCAATTTTCATCCCCAGAGTTAAAATTGCGAAGTCCCGAATTCCCCGATCAGCTCTCTCAACCGACCGGCCGTCCTCTGGCGAAAGGCGGCGGTGGTATCCCGGAACCGGTTCCGGACAGCCAGATCGGAAGAGCACACGTCTGAACTCCAGTCACCGAATACGATC
>CALGNM010000137.1 GCA_937958665.1 uncultured bacterium
ACCACCGAGATCTACACTCTTTCCCTACACGACGCTCTTCCGATCTTCTAAACCAAGCTGAACTACGACCCCACCAGAAAGGTTAATTATACAAAAATATCCTGCCGCTGTCAATCCAAAAAGGGCGGCCCAGGATGAGCCATGATTTGAGGCTATTTCTTGCGCTTGACCGGAGACTTCTGCTCCCAATCCACCACCAGGCTGGCCACGATGAAGATCGAGGAGTAGGTGCCGATGATCAGCCCGAACAGCAGGGGCTTGGTGAAGTCGGCCAGAACTCGGCCGGCAAAGATCTGCAGGAATACCAGCACTATCAGCACGGTCAGCACGGTGATCACCGTCCGGGACAGGGTCTCATTGATGCTACGGTTGATCAGCTCGGGATAGGTCTCCTTCTGCGATTTGCGGAGGTTCTCCCGGATGCGGTCGGCCACCACGATGGAGTCGTTGATGGAGTAGCCCACGATGGTCAGCAGCACCGCCACCGACTGCAGGTTGAACTCCATGTTGGTCACCGCTATGAACCCGATGGTGCAGAAAACATCGTGGAACAGGGCCGCCACCGCCGCCACCCCGAAACGGAAATCGAACCTGACCGCTACATAGGCCAGGATCAGCAGGCAGCCGATCAGCACCGCCCATATCGCCTTGGTCTGGAGCTCCCGCCCGATCTTGGGGCCTACGGTTTCGATGCTATCGATCTCAAAGCGGTTGCCGGGAAACTGCTTTCCCAGCAGGCCCTTCAGCTGCTCGGCATAGCTGCCGGATTCTTCCCCCTTTCCGGCCAAGCCGGTGCGGACCATGAAGGCGTTCTTGATGCGGTCGGTATCCCGAACCTTCTGGATCTCGACCTGGGCGAGCCCGCCCTCAACCAGAGCCCGGCGCAGCTGGTCGGTGGAGACCGGCGACTCAAAGTGGATCTGCATCATGGTGCCTCCGGTGAAGTCCACCCCCAGTTTCAGCCCTCCCCGCGCTATCAGGGCAACTATGGTTATGGCAAAGATAACCGCCGACACCAGGTAGGCCCGGCGCCGATTGGGGATGAAGGGGAAATTGGATTTATGATGGAAGAACGAAATCATCTGGCTATCTCCTTAAATCGGCAGCTTCTGCAGGTTCCACTTGACGGTGATCCACTCGAATATCATCCGGGTCACCAGAATGGCGGTATACATTGAAACGGCCAGCCCGATGATCAGGGTGATGGCAAAGCCCTTGATGGGTCCGGTGCCGAAGAAATACAGGGCCCCGGCGGCCAGCACCGTGGTGACGTTGGCATCCAGAATGGTGGCGTAGGCCCGATCGTATCCGGCCTCGATGGCCGCCCTCACCGTCTTGCCGGCCCTCAGCTCCTCCCGGATCCGCTCGAAGATCAGCACATTGGCGTCCACCGCCATGCCGATGGTCAGGGCGATGCCGGCGATGCCCGGCAGAGTCAGGGTGGTGCGGAAGGCCGCCATCAGGGCCAGCAGCATGACTATGTTGAAGGCCAGGGCCAGCACCGCCACCACGCCGCCCAGGGCATAGTAGACCACGATGAACAGCACCATCACCGCGGCTCCAATGATGGAGGCTTTGACCCCGCTGGAGATGGAGTCCATTCCCAGGGTCGGCCCCACCGAACGCTCCTCGATGATGGACACCGGAGCCGGCAGGGCCCCGGCCCGTAGGATGATGGCTAGGTCGCGGGCCTCCTCGGTGGTGGCGTTGCCCATGGTGATCTGCCCGCTGCCGTTGGGGATCCGGCTCTGGATCACCGGAGCGGATTTGACGGTGCCGTCCAGCACGATGGCCAACCGGCGCTTGATGTTGGCCGCGGTGATGCGGGAGAAGGCATTGGCATATTTGCGAACCAGGGTGAAGTCAACCCTCAGCTCGGCCGGGTTGTCGCTGCTGCCCACCCCCATCCGGGCCTCGGCCAATGCCGCCCCGGTGATCTCGGGCTGCTTCTTCAGCAGGAAAAGGGGATACCGGCGGTAGCCCTGATGCTCCTCCCGGGCTCCCCAGGCGAACTCGTATTCGGCCGGAATGGCGGCCTGAACCGCCGGATCCTGGAGGGCCTTGGCCACCAGCTCCCGGTCCTGCTCCATCACGGTCAGCTCGCTATTGCTGGCAAATTGCAGCAGTGAGCTGAAGGGCTTGTCGCCGAACAGGGTGCTGTCGGAGACCAGGGCATTCCCTTTGGCGCTCAGCAGTGACTTGTCCACCTTATCCAGCACGTCCTGCAGGACCTTGTCCTCCTGGACCAGCTTGAACTCCAGCAGGGCGGTGGTGCCGATCAGGGCCCTGGCCCTTTCCTGGTCAACCCCCGGCAGCTGGACCACGATCCGATCGTGGCCCTGCTTCTGGATGGATGGTTCGGCCACCCCGAACTGGTCCACCCGGTTGCGGATGATCTCCAACGCCCGGTCGGTGGCATCGGAAAGCTCCTTGTCGCTGATCTCATTGGGCTGCTTGCCCTGGGAGCGGGCCATCCCCTGCCGGTCTATCTCCAGCACCAGGTGCATGCCACCCTTCAGGTCCAGCCCCAGATGGATAGCCTTGGAATAGAGTTGGTTCAGCTCGTCGCGGGACATCTCGGCCTTCTGCTGCTCGGTCAGCCCCTGCAATTTGAAGGTGGGGACCAGCTGCCACAGGGCGGCCGCCAGCAGAACCACGGTCAGGATGAACTTCCACAGGTTGGCTTTTCTCATATCCGGCAAAGCTCCTAATAAATATATCCTAAAGCTTGAGATACCATAGAATTTGTAATTTTATCCTAAAGGCGAGCTTTTGTCAAGCATATTCGCCCTTGTTTGTGATAGCATAATGATTATGTCAGGGGCTAACTGCTGGGTTATAATGTCAGGGTATGAAAAAAGAACACATTACCCTGACGAGGACGGAGTTGACCAGACTCGACATCGTCCAACGCTCCCTTTCCCGGGGGCTGACGGTGGCCAATGCCGCCGAACTGCTACAGTTATCCGAACGCCAACTCTACCGGCTGCGGGCCAAGGTCAAGGCCTTCGGCCCGCCGGGCATCGCCCACGGAAACCGGGGCCGGCCCTCGCCCCGCAAGGTGCCCGATGACACCGAAAACAAGATTCTGGAGCTTCACCGTCACATCTTCTCGGCCTTCAACGACACCCACTTCACCGAGAGGCTGGCCGAGGAGTATCACATACACCTCTCCCGGGAGACCGTCCGCAGGATACTGCGGGCACAAGGCATACCGCCAAAACGCCGGCACCGACCGCCAAAACATCGTTCCCGCAGACCACGCCAAGTGCAGGCCGGAGATATGATCCAACTGGACGGCAGCCCCCATGACTGGCTCTCGGGCCGAGGCCCCATCCTCTGCCTCCTGTTGGCCATAGACGATGCCTCCAACTACTCCTGGGCCAGGTTCGAACCGGCCGAGACCACTGACGGCTACTTCCGCCTTCTCAAGGACATCATCCTCCACCAGGGGCTGTTCACCTCCGTCTACTCCGACAAACACAGCATCTTCCGCATCGAGCACGGCAGACAGCCAACCCTGGAAGAGCAACTAGCTGGCATCTTGCCCCAAACACAACTCCAAAGAGCCCTGCACGAACTCGGCATCTCCCTCATCTATGCCCACTCCCCACAGGCCAAGGGCAGGGTCGAACGCATCCACCAGTTCTTCCAGGACCGCCTTATAGCCGAGCTGGATCGCGCCAAGGCTTCAACCCTCCAACAGGCCAATCAAATCCTCAAAATTGTCCTGGCCTATCACCGCCGCCACCTCACCCTTAAAACCCCCTCAGCCTTCAGACCGCTCCCAAATGGCTTCGACCTCGACCTCTATCTCTGCCACAAGGAGACCCGAATCGTCGCCGCCGACAACTGCTTCTCCTATCATAACCGCCTCTTCCAATTGCCGCCTACACCATATCGCATCTCCTGGGCCAAAGCCAAGATAGAAGTCCACCACCTCCCTAACGGCACCATCAGGGCTGTCTACCAAGGCCGGATCATCAAAGCCTTCAAACCATCGCAGGGCATAAAGCCTCTCTTAATAATCCGAAAACAACAAAGTATCAAACCTATCCCTTTCCCCAGTGATAAGCACATAGCCGTGACCGCACAATCATCTATCACCACACCCTGACATTTTCACTTTGCAGTTACCCTGACATATTGACTTTGCTTCGACAGCATATTCGCCCTTGTCCCGCAGCCTAGCCATAAATGTAAACGGGGGCAGAGCACCAGCGCTCCACCCCCGGGTATTAGATTATCAAACTTTATTTTACCACTATGAACTTGCGGGTAGCCTGGTGCTCGCCAGCCTGAAGCCTGACGAAATACACGCCTTCCGCTATCCGATCATCATTCCACCTGACCGAATGCTGGCCTGCCCCCTGGACCCCGAGGAGAAAATGCTTGACCTCATGTCCCAGCACGTTGTAGACCCTGATCTCCACCCGGGCGGCCTGGGGAAGTTGATAGCTGAAATTCACCTGCCCCCGGGCCGGATTAGGCCAGGCGTTCTGCAGGGCAAAGGCCGCCGGAATCCCCTCCTCCGGCCGGCCGGCCACCCCGGCCGGCGCCACCCCCACGAACATACTGCAGGTCATGGCGGCCGAGGCGGCCGGAATGGCCCTGATGGCCACCAGGGAATGGGCCCCGCCGGTGGTGGAGTTAGCGCCATTGTAGTAGCTGACCGGATAGGAGGCGCCGATGCTGTCGAAAACGGCCTGGGTCCCGCTGTTCCAGGCGTCGGCGGCATCGCCTTGGTTGGTTCCGTTATACAGCTCCGAGCTATAACCGGCCGACGTCATGTCCGTCTCTTCAACAGCCACCCCATAGGGCCGAGTGTCCGACGCGTTGACGGTTTTGTCGCTCAGATAGGTGGTGGTGGTATAGGTGCTGTCAATATGATATATCAGCAGGCCCTGTCCGTACAACAGCGAGTCCCACCTGACCGAGCTCACCGGGCCTGGGGCATTCTTGTAGCGGTTCTCCACCAACCAGAACTGCTTGACGCTGTCAGCCCCCAGCTTGCCCAGTTTATAGCTGCTGCCTGCATTGGTGGCCATGATGCTGTTGACGGTGTACTGGCCATCGTTGGTGACCTTGGTGGGGGCCGCCCACCCCAAAAACCTGCGGCACCAAACATCCAGGGCCGCCGGCCGGGCCCCGGTGTTTCCATTGGCGCCCCACGAGCCCCCGGCCATCACCGACCAGCGTCCTATACCCGGATCACTGTCGTCAGTGTCATACAGATCCGGCAGGCCCAAAGCATGGCCGAACTCGTGGCAGAAGACGCCGCAGCCGATCATCTCCGTGGTGCTGTTATTGCCATCGGCGTAGTTGGTGCGTTCCGGGTTGATGATATACTCGTTGATCCGAACGTAATTGCCGGTGAAGGGGCTGACGTCGTTGGTGGTATAGTAGGTGGCCCCGCTCCCGAATCCCGACAGATAGAAGCTGTGGGACCAGATGTTGCTGGCCCCCTCCTCGGCCCCCTTGCCGGCATGGATAACCCATAGCACGTCAACATAGCCGTCATGGTTCTGGTCGTAGCTGGAATCGGCGAAGCTGACGAAGGAATCGGCGTGGACTAGTGTCTTGCGGATGAATTCGTAGGTGTTGGCGGTGGTCCCGCCGTTAAGGCCGTAGTTCACCGAGTAATAGGCCACCGTATTGTCGCTGGAGCGCCATTCATCCACCTTGCCCGAGCAGCTCATGGCGTTGTATGACATATCCCGGTAGTAGTTGTTGACCGACTTGGCTCCGCTAGCATTGCTGAACAGCATGCTCTGAAACTCGGCCTGTGTATTGATGGCAGCCAGATCGGTGAAGTAGCCCATCACCACCGGATATTTACGGCTGCCGGTGACCTTGGCTTCGCCGCCTTTGGCCTCCCGAAGTTGAAAGATCAGGCCCCGCTCCGGGCTGTCCATCCCTTTCAGTCTCATGGCCTTCAGGGCCTCCGGCTCCTGTATGCCCTGGTAGGGCGGCATGGCCCAGACCAAGCCGGATACCGCCAGCACCGCGGCCAGCAAAAAGAAGCTATTGGACCTCATTATGTTCTCCTTAGATATTGTGATTTCATATTTTCAGCTCTTTGAGCTATTATAAGTACAAAACAGCCCGATGTCAACCCTGGCCGGGACGATTATTTTCCAGACTTCTTTTTACCCTCCCAGCCCCGGTCGGTGGGAAAATAGAATTTTTTACTCCTGATCTCGTCTGGCAGATGCTGCTGGTCGATTTTTGCGTCCGGCTCATCGTGGGCGTAACGGTAGCCGGCTCCGTAGCCCACCTCCTTCATCAGCTTGGTGACGGCGTTGCGGATGACCAGCGGAACGGGCAAAGAGCCAGTGCGTTCGATCTCCCGCTGCACCGCCCCGTAGGCCTTGTAAACTGCGTTGCTCTTGGGGGCCAGGGCCAGGTAGATGCAGGCCTGGGCCAGGGCCAGCTCGCCCGCAGGGGAGCCCAAAAAATGGTAGGCCTCCTTGGCTTGATTGGCTATCAGCAGGGCGTTGGGATCGGCGTTGCCGATGTCCTCGACCGCGAAACGGATCATCCTCCGGGCTACGTACAGCGGGTCCTCGCCCGAGGCCAGCATCCGAACCAGCCAATACAGCGATCCGTCCGGATCGGAGTCCCGCAGTGACTTATGGAGAGCCGAGATCAGGTTGTAGTGCTCCTCCCCGGCCTTGTCGTAGAGCAGGGACTTCTTCTGCATGGCCTCCTCGGCCTCGGCCAGGGACACCTTGCGCCTGCCGTCTGGGCCGGGCTGAACGGTACTCACCGCCAACTCCAGGGCGTTCAGGGCGGTCCGGGCATCGCCGGAGGAGGACTGGGCCAGGAATGCCAGAGCCGGCTCGTCCACCTGGGGTTTCAGGGCGGCCAAACCCCGCTCCTCCTCTAAAGCCCGCCGCAGTATCCCCTTGATATCGTTCTCTCCCAGGCCCTTCAGGATCAGCACCTTGCTGCGGGACAGCAGGGCCGAGATCACTTCAAATGAGGGATTCTCGGTGGTGGCGCCAACCAAAATGATGGTGCCCCGCTCCACATAGGGCAGAAAGGCATCCTGCTGGGCCTTGTTGAAGCGGTGGATCTCGTCCACGAAGAGGATGGTCCTCCGCCCCTGTCCGCTGCGCCGAGCCTCAGCCTGCCGGATGACCTCCTTGATCTCCTTGATGCCGGAGATCACCGCCGAGAATTCAAGGAAGTCGGCCTTCACCGAGCTGGCGATGATCCGGGCCAAAGTGGTCTTGCCGGAGCCGGGCGGTCCCCAGAAGATCAGCGAGGGGACTTCGCCGGTCTCCAGGATCTTGCGCAGCACCCGGCCGGGGCCGATCAGGTGCTCCTGTCCCACCACCTCGTCCAGAGTGCGGGGGCGCATCCGGTCGGCCAGGGGAACTGACCTGGCCTCAGCCGAGCGGTCGGGAAATATTTCGGTCTGTTCGGTCATCTGGACTTGAGCAAAAATTCCTTGATGCCGGCGACGATGGCCGTGGCGATCTTCTCCTGAAAATCTGCCTCCCTGAGCAGGGCCTCCTCTCTGGGGACGATGATGAAGGCCGGCTCCACCAAGATGGAGGGAAACTCGGTCCCCCGGCACAGCACCAGGTTGCCGTAGAACAGCCCGTGGTCGTTGAGCGGCAGGCTTTTCTGGAACTGACGGTGGACCGCCTCGGCCAAACCTCGGCTGTAGGGCTGATAGTAGTAGGTGGAAAAGCCGCTGTTCAGCAGGGGGTTGACGCCGTCCGGAGAGGCATTGTTATGGATGCTGACCAGCAGTTCCGCCCCCCAGCCGGCCGCCCGGCCCGGTCGCTGATAGATGCCTACCCCTTCGTTCCCCTCCCGAGTATAGTACACTAAGGCCCCCTGGGAACGAAGCTGGTCCCCCAAACGCCGGGCTATCTGCCAGTTGACATCCTTCTCCAAGGTCCTTAGGGGGCCTACCGCCCCATAGTCCGGGGAGTGGCCGGGGTCCAGGGCTATTCTGATGCCCTTGAGGGGATGCCCGGCCGATATGGTTGGAGCTGAAAACAGGGAAAGTTCCAAGTTGTTGCCCCGATAGAAAGCGGAGTATCCCCACAGGGGCTTGTTTAGTGCCAGCTCCAATTCCACCGTCCGGCTGTCGGTCTGCCTCCAACGGATATCACGCACCAGTGCATCGGTTGGATCATAGCGCACCCAGTCCATATCTGCCTGGACGTCATAGAGGACCAGCTTCAAGCTGCGTCCGTCGGCCCCGGGAAATAACTGATAGACCGCTGGCCGGGAGAGCACCAGGCTGGCCAAACTTCCGCGGGGAGCCTTTTTAAATCTCACCATGGCCAGCCGGGCCGGCGGGATGATCCGGCCCGGGGGCATGAGTTCAACCGAGCTCCGCTTGACCCAGACATCCTTCTGGCCGGAGAGCTGGACTCGGTAGTATTGCCCCTCTATCCCGCTGAGCTTAAGCGCCGTGCCCCGGGCCATGAACAGCTCGTAGCCCAGCTCCGGGGCGGTCTTCAGCACCGCGATGGAATCGGTTATCCGGCCATAAATCTCCGGGGAGGAATCCCACCGGCTGACCAACGGCCCGGTGGAATCGATGATCCGGTTGCCCTGACGGTCCACCAGGCAGAAGTAAACCCGCTCGCCCTTCCAGTCTTCGTCCCCATTCACCAGGCATGACCCGGCATAATATCCGGGGGCCACTGCCGTATCCGGAGCCAGGGAATCCCCAAAGGCCAGCACCTTCTCATCGGTCTGGTTGACGGCATTCTGTTCCAGCATCGGGCGGCCGCTGCCCCGGCCCACCCAAAAGCTGGCCTTGCAGCCCGGAGTCCCCCGGAAGGCGGCATAGAGGCGATCCCCGCCCGCCAAAGCGACCTCGCTCTGGGGGGAGAGCGATCCCTTGAGGATGGCCAAACTGTCGGGCCGCATACCCCGGGGGGGGAAAGCCACCCTGACCCTCCTCTCCAACAGGCTGGACCCAGTGCTGTCGCTGGCCTCCAGCCGGATCAGGAAATCGCCCGGAGCAAATGGGATGTAGGCCAGAAAGGCCCCGTTCCGGTACACCTCCACCGGCTGGCTGTTGACTTTTAGGATGCTGCCCGGGGTCACCGAACCGTGCAGAAACGAACCGGATACCGCCCCCATCGAATGTCCCTCCGGAGGGTATACCAAATCGATGGCCGGGGCCGCCCCCAGCAAAGCGGGTAAAAGAATCAGCCCCCCGATAGTTCTGTAAAACATCAACTGCCTCCGGATTGTTTGATATATTCCGCCGCTCCCTTACCGGCCAAATAGCCCGAGCTCCAGCACCACTGGAGGTTGTAGCCCCCGGTATCCCCATCCACATCCAGAACCTCGCCGCAGAAGAACAGCCCTGGAGCTTTCTTGGACATCAAACTGTCGGGAAACACCTGGCGGCAGTCGATCCCCCCGGCCGTCACTTGGGCCTCCTTGAATGGCCGCAACCCCTTGATCTCCAACGGCCAACGGCAGATATGGCCGGCCAGCCGGGACAAATCGCTGTCGGCCAGGTCCCGGCAATCGATGGTTCGATCGATTCCGCTCTCAGCTATCAGCAGACGCCCCAACTTCTCGGGAAGCAGCCCGGCAAGAAAATACTCCGCCGCCCGGCCGGCCAAGCACTTCCGGCGTTCCCGAAGCTTCTCCAAGGCAGTTTCCTGCTCGGTCCCGGGAAGGAAATTCAGGTATCCGAGGGCTGGGATGGCGGCCAGCCTCCGGCTGGCCTTGAGGGCCAGCGGTCCGGTAATCCCATAATGGGCGAACAGCACCTCATCAGTCAGAGCCGTCCCCCCGGAACCTTCCCCTATGGTCAGGGTGGCATCCATCCTCAGGCCCTGCAGGCGGTGGCACCAGCTCCCGGCCAGGCAGAGCGGGACCAGGGCCGGAGCCGGAGGCACGATCGAGTGGCTGAGCTGGCGGGCCATCTGGTATCCCTGGCCAGATGATCCAAACTGCGGTGAAGCCGCCCCGCCGCAGGCCATTATCACCCCCCGGGTTTCATGTCGGACTCCCCGCTGATCAACCGACCAGTTTTTGCCCTCCCGTCGCAGCGAGATTATCTCCGCCCTAAGATGCACCTCGACGCCCAGTCTGGCCATCTCCTGCTCCAGACAGGCCAGGACCGAGGAAGCCTCATTGCTGAACGGGAAAATCCTCCCTTGGTTGTCGGCACGGCTCTCCACCCCCAGGCCCCGGAGGAAATCCAAAGTGTCCCTTGGGCTGAAGGCTCCCAGGGCCACGGCCGCCAACTGGCGCCCCCGGGGATTGTAGTTCTCCAAGGCAACCTCCTTGTGGGATAGGTTGCACCGTCCATTGCCGGTGGCTAAAAGTTTGCGGCCCAAGGATCCGTTCTTCTCCCAGAGCCGCACCCGGCAGCCTTCCCTGGCGCAGACGATGGCAGCCATCATTCCGGCCGGGCCGCCGCCGATGACCTCGACCCGGTTGCTCAGCCCCTCACCCCCCACTCCGGGCCTCCGCCGCCCGGACCGTCAGCCAATCGGTCCAGGCGTCCATCCCATTTCCGGACAGGGCAGAAAGCTCGAAGATCGGAGCATCAGGATTGATGCGCCGGACATCGGCCCGGGCCTTCTGCCGGTCAAAGTTGACGGCCGACAGCAGGTCGAACTTGGAGAACACCACCGCCCCGGCCTCGGAGAAAATGAGCGGATATTTAGCCGGCTTGTCGTCCCCCTCGGGGGAGGAAAGGATCACCACCTTCAGGGTTTCGCCCAGATCGAATTCGGCCGGGCACACCAGGTTCCCCACATTCTCAATGGCCAGCACATCGGCCTGATCCAGGGGCAGCCCCCGGGCAGCCCGACCCACCGTCCCGGCATCCAGATGGCAACCGCCCTCGGTGAGATCGGAAGAGCGTCGTGTAGGGAAAGAGTGTAGATCTCGGTG
>CALGNM010000138.1 GCA_937958665.1 uncultured bacterium
AGATCTACACTCTTTCCCTACACGACGCTCTTCCGATCTCTCCGACAGTTGCCGGAACACCTGTTCTGGAACGGCCTGGTCCCGGAACAGCCGGGCCGCCCCGCCGGCCGCGTTTAGTCCGGTGATGGAGTAGCCCAGCAGATTGAAAAATGCCCGGTTGTGGTAGAGGTGGGTCCCATCAAAGTCCTCAATGGAGATGGCGTCGCTGGAGCTCCGTACGGCCTGGCTGATCCTCAGCAGCTCGTTTTCCGCCTTCTGCCGCTGGGCCATCTCGTTCTCCAGGGCCTGATTGGCCTGGAGAAGATCCCGATTCCGCCGGTTGATGTTGGCCTCCTCGGTCTCCATCACTCCGGCGTAATAGGAGACCACCATCGACTGCACCAGCAGGATGCCCAGGATCTGCAAGGCGGTTCTCAATGGATAGGCGGCAGCCGCCAGCTGGTGCTGAGCCGCCAGGTGCAGGGCCAACATCAGGGCGAAAAACATGGCCACCCAGGCGAAACCGCCCTTCTTGCCGAACAGGAAGAAGGCCACCACCGGGTACAGGTACAGCCAATAGGCCCCGGTGCCATTGTCGCCCCCGGTGGCGTAAAGAAACAGGAACAGCAGGGTCAGGAGGGCCAGCCCAATCGAGCAGCTTAAGGATATCCTCCGGGTCAGCCGGAGCAGTACCAGGTTCAGCCCGATCAAGATCATCAACGACAGGTCCACTACCCCTAACAGCCAGTTGCCCGCCCAAAGCCGGAAAAACCCGAAGGCCGCCAGGGTGGCCATGGCGAACAGGGTCAGGGCGTTAAGGAAGACGGTGCGCCTGACCGCCGCCCGGTCGCCGGGGTCTCCCAGCCCCCCGTAGATGAATCGTTCCCAAAGATGGCGAAGTTTCATCGAGCCACCCCCACGGTTAACGCTTCCAATGCTATACTATATACCCGAAGTCTCCTTATTTCAAGCATAAAGTTAATATTTTTGCGATCTCCGGATCCCGGATTTTTCTCTTGTAATCCCCCCTTTTTTGTATTATCATTTCTGGCAAGCATAAAAAATATAAGGTAATTATAAAAGATTTGGACCAAAATCTGTTAGATGTTTGATTAAAAGTGGG
>CALGNM010000139.1 GCA_937958665.1 uncultured bacterium
CGCTCTTCCGATCTGGGCCTACTGTCTGACCGACCGCGGCACCTGGCTGGCCCACCAGAAGGAATACGAACTGCCGATATTGGTGGAAGGCGACCAGGAGCTGTTCAATCCCTACCATATCATGCTGGTGGCCCCGGCCAAATATCCCTTCGTCAACAATTCGCTGGCCCGGAAATTCTCCGATTTTCTGACCTCGGAGCGCGGCCAGAGGATGATCGCCGAGTACGGCGTGGAAAAATACGGCCAGCCCCTGTTCTACCCGGCGGCGGAGAAGAAATAGATGAAGAGATTTTCGATAATCTTATTGGCCCTCTTGAGCCTGATATCGCTGGCCTCGGCCGGCCAAAAATTGACCGTGGCCTCGACCATGAGCCCCTACGACTCCGGATTGTACAAAGTTTTGATACCCAAGTTTGAAGAAAAGTATGACTGCCAAGTGTCGCTTTTTTCGGTGCCCACCGGGCAGGCTCTCAAACTGCTGCAGGGCGGCAATGCCGATGTGGCGGTGGTGCACGACCGCAAGGCCGAGGACGCCGTCATCAGGGCGGGATATGGCGCAGGGGCCTGGGACGTGATGTACAACGATTTCGTGCTGGTGGGGCCGCTGGATGATCCGGCTGGAATATCCAAGAACCCTGATTCTATTCCCGTTGAAGTAGGTGGCATAGCACAACCGTGTACAACCATACAGTTTCAGATCCCAAGTGATATAAAAGTTGCATTAAGGAAAATCAAGGACACTCAGGTCAAGTTCTATTCCCGTTCTGACATGTCCGGCACCCACCAGAAGGAAGTGGCCCTGTGGAAGGCGGCCGGGATCGATCCGGTCGGATCCGACTGGTACCGGGAGACCGGACTGGGCACCGTCAAGGTGCTGGTCAAATCCAATCAGGACATGGCCTACACCATCGCCGACCGGGCCACCTGGCTGTCGTTCAACAAGGATTATCCCAACCTGAAGATCGTCTGCCAGAACGACCAACTGATGCTGAACTATATCCGCATCATTCCGGGAGTGCCGGCCAAGTATCCGTTCATCAACAGCGCGATGGCCCAGAAGTTCGTGGAATACATGACCTCTCCGGAGGCCCAGGAGATGATCCGCACCTTCGGGGTGGATAAATACGGCGAACCGCTGTACGTGCCCAACGCCAAAACCAACAATCAATAAATATAAGGAAAGTCGAATGAAGAAGATAATAGCCGTTATGGCACTATTGCTGGCCGCCGGCAGCGCCATGGCCTTCGAACTGGTCAAGGACAGCAAGGTCGAATACCCCAAATTCAAAATCAGCGGATGGATGAAGGTGGTCTATCAGGATACGGTATACAAGGACACCACCGTCACCTATCCATCGGGCTTCGAGGTCAAGGATGCGGCCTTCGTCATCAGCGGCGACGTATGGAGCGACGTGGCCTATAGGATCTGCCTGCAATCAAACAAATCAACCAAGGTCAGCACCAACTATGTATATGCCGCCTGGCTGTTCGACGCCTATATCGACTGGAAGCCCTCCAAGCTTTACTCCTTCAGGGTCGGGCAGTATAAGAGGCCGTTCGGGTATGAGCAGCTTTTATCAGCCACCAGCCTGGATTTCATCAACGCCGCCCAGCTTACCGGAAAATTCAACTCCAGCAACCGGGACCAGGGACTGATGGTCTTCGGCGCCTGGGACGACCTCAATTATTCGCTTTCCCTGGGCAACGGCGCCCCGTACAACGAAAAGGATGCCAACTGGACCAAGACCGTGGTCAGCCGCATTTGCTATGTCCCCATGGCCGGGATGACCGTCGGCAGTTCGATCGAATACGGCACCCAGAACCTGGTGGGGAAGAGCCTTTACAACCGGCATGCCGGCCTTGATGCCAGCTGGGACTGGAACAAGCTGTACGTCCGCGGCGAATGCATGATCGGGCTGGACGACAGGACCCTGGCTGCCGATTCCGTAATGGTAAATTCCTCCTGGGTCAAGCGTTCGGGCACCGATGGGAATCTGATGCGCGGCGCCTACCTGACGGCGGGCTACGTGCCGATGTCTCGGCTCAAGGTCAGCGCCCGGGCCGATATGTTCCGTCAGAACTACCAGTGGGACCTGATTACCGACGGCACCAACACCTGGTGGGACAAGACCGAAAGCCGAGTGATGATCTACGATCTGGGGGCCGACTATTTCCTCAACCCCAACACCAAGGTCACCCTGAATTACTCGATCCGCCAGGAGGACATGGCCCTGATTCCGGTCAAGAACAACGTGCTGATGGCCCAATTGCAGGTCAAATTCTAGAGAATAGCTTGGAACTACCATCTAATAGGAGCGCAGGCCTGCGCTCCTATCATTTTTATTGTCTTTTAAATTCAATTTTGATATCATCACACTATGTTCAACTTGATCCAAAGCATGAAACAGGCCATGGGAATGTTGGCCAAATTCGATCCCGAGATTTGGCAGATAGTCCTGCTGTCCCTTAAGGTCTCGATCATATCTTCCCTGATAGCCGCGGGAGTGGCCATTCCGTTGTCATTTCTGGTGACCCAGAATGAGTTCCGGGGTAAACGGGCGGTCATCGGGGTGGTCAACAGTTTCATATCCATACCGGCGGTGGTGATCGGGCTGGTCTGCTACCTTTTATTGTCGCGCTCCGGCCCGCTGGGATTCTGGCGCCTGCTGTACACTCCAGCGGCTATGATAATTGCCCAAAGCCTGCTGGCCCTGCCGTTGATGACCGGCCTGTGCATCTCGGCCCTGCAGGGCCTGGGCCACCGGGTAAGGGAGACCATGGTCACCTTGGGCGCCGGACGCCGGCATCTGGTTCTCGGCATAATCCGGGAGGTCCGTTTCTCGCTGGCGGCGGCCTATATAACAGGATTTTCCCGGGTGATCGGCGAGACCGGCATGACCATGATGGTGGGCGGGAACATCAAGGGCGACACCCGGGTGATGACCACCGCCATTGCCCTGGAGACCATCAAGGGCAACTTCGAGCTGGGCATCGCCCTGGGAGTGATCCTGCTGATAGTGGCCATCGGAGTGAATATCCTGCTGCAGGTCGTCCAAGGGAGGGCCGGGAAATGAAAATAGCGGCCAAGAATATCTCCAAAAGCTTTGACGGTAAAAATGTCCTGAAGGATATCTCCCTTAGTATCGAAAACCCAGGGATATATGCGCTGGTCGGCCCCAACGGTTCGGGCAAGACCACGCTGATGCGGATACTGGCCCGGTTGGAAAAGCCCGATTCTGGTGCGGTAAGATACAAAACACGCGATAACGAGGGATACGCCGCCGTAGTCAGGAGACGTATGGTTCTGATCCACAATCCGGCAGTGATGTTCTCCGGTTCGGTGGCTTATAACATATCTTATGCCCTTAAGGTGCGGGGTGTGGCCGGGATCGAAGTCAAAAAACGATCGGGGGAAATGCTGGAACGTTTATCCCTGGCGGGATTTGAGAAACGCGAAGCCAAGACCCTGTCAGCCGGGGAGATCCAGCGGGTGGCCCTGGCCCGGGCGTTGGTCATAGACCCGGAGATGATCTTTTTGGACGAGCCCACCGCTAATCTGGACCCAATAAGTGCAAAACTGATCGAGCGTTCCATCCTCGATCTGGCCAAAAGCGGTAAGAAGGCAATTCTGGCCACACACAATCTGTGGCAGGTGGAGCGGATTGCCGACTGGGTGTGGTTTTTGAACGACGGGGTGATATCCATATCCGGCACGGCCCAGGACGTTCTGCATCGGGGCGACCAGGCCTTTTGGGGAAAGTTTTTGGGGAGGGATAATTTGTTCAATGGTGAAATTGTTAAAATAGAAAATGGGAAGTTGTTCAAGTGCGGTGATTCGTCCTTCGAAGTGAGATCGGAAGAGCGTCGTGTAGGGAAAGAGTGTAGATCTCGGTGG
>CALGNM010000140.1 GCA_937958665.1 uncultured bacterium
GATCGTATTCGGTGACTGGAGTTCAGACGTGTGCTCTTCCGATCTCCCCGGCCACATTGGCCCGGTAGCGGGTCCCGGCGTAGATGATCCAGCTCTGGGTGATGGCGCTGCCGGCCAGCGAGATCACCAGCGGGATGTCGGAGTAGTTCCGGACGTCGGCCATCATCGGCAGGTCGGAGATGGGTTTGTTGTAGTAGTCAACCGGGAAGGCCTGGCGGATGTTCTCCCCGATGGCCATCATCACCGCCGAGGACCCGGTCTTGAAGCCCAGGAAGGCGTAATCCTGGCCGTTGACCGCCCCGTACTCCCCGGAGGCCACCCGCAGGGCCTCCTCGGCCAGGGCCGCCCCGTTGGGGTCCAGGGTCATCACCATCACCCTGACCTTCTTGGCGAAGCAGTGCCTCAGGATGGCCATCAGCATGGGCTGCAGCTCCGGCATCATCGAGGGGCTGTAGCTGGCGTCGATCAGCACCGGCTGGCTGTTGGGGGGGATGGCATCCACGAAATCGTAGAGCTTCTGGGTGTACTTGCTGGGCTTGGACGGCAGCCCCATCGGGACTATCAGGGGGATGATCACCGCCAGGGTCACCAGCAGGAATATGATCCGGCGGTCGATCTTGGCCAGCTTCTCCAAAAACATCATTTGCCACCTCCTCCCAGCCAGTTGCGTTCAATGCCCAAAATGATCTTCAGCGAGGTGGCGGTCATCCCCAGGCCCACCCCGAACAGGATCCCCCGCTTGGCGGCCATGTTGGGCACCATCATGATCCACTCGGCAATGTCGGGGATCCGGCCCCACAGGTAGGCTCCGAACGGGACCACCCCCAGCATGATGATAAACCCGGAGATCAGCAGCAGCATGGCCTCCTTGGAGCGGGCCCGGAAGGCCCGGTAGGCGGCCGAGGCCATGTAGAAGGCCAGGATGGCGAACATGGCCGAGTCCATCGGGGCCTGGACGTAGAGGAACAGCTTGCGGAACCAGGCGGACATAAAGGACAGGCTCTCGATCCGCCCGAAGATGCCCAGAAAGGCCATGGCGAACAGGGCGAACAGGGTGACGTAGCTGTTCCAGAAATGCTCCTTGCGGCGCTTGATTTTCAGGGTATGATGGTTGACCAGGCTGCCGATGGCCAGCACGATGGCGAAGGCCCCGATGACGATGCTCCACTGCAGGGCCATCTGGTATATTTCCATCGACAGCTGGCTGGGCACGAAGAACTGGACGAAGAACAGTATCCCCAGCACCAGCACCAGCATCAAAGGTATCTGTCTTTTCATGGCGGCTCCTTATCCTACGGTCAGCAAGTTTAGGATGAACTCCCTGATCCCGGGGCTGAGGAATGACAGGCCCACCCCCAGCAGCAGCAGCAGGTAGATGACTGCCTTGCTCCAGTCCTGCCCCTTGAGGGTGCCCAACAGCATCGGCTCGCGGGACAGGTAGGCCGAGGCGGCGTAAAGCTCCTCGCCGATCAGGGTGTAGTCGCAGGCGGTGATGAAGAACGGCAGCTGGTGGACCGCATCGGTCCCGGCGATCTGGATGGCCCCGGTGGCCGCCCCGGTCTCGGCCAGGATCAAACTCTCGGCCCAGAACATGCCCATGAAGAAGTTGGTGGCCGGCTTCTCCCGGCTCATGATGCCGTCCACCCCCGAAGCATAGCCCATCTGGCTGTCGGTCAGGTAGAACACCGAGTCGTGGTTGTAGGCGTCAGGCCGGCCGATTTCGCTGTAGGCCTCCTTGACTATCTCCTGGGCCACGGTGAACACCACCGGGTCCCGGTTGGGCACCAGCAGCGGGGTGTCGTACTCGGCGGTCTTCTTGGCCACCTGGCCCAGGATGTTAAGGGCGGCGATGGTGGCCACATCGGTGATGGAGGACAGCCCCGGAACGTACAGGATGGGACGCCCCATCTCGGTGGCCCGGCCCACCGCCTCCTCCACCGCGGTCAGCCCGGCGATCCGACGCACGAACAGATGCTGGCCCCGCTTGGCCATGGAGATGAAGTAGACCACAATGATCACGAACAGGATCGAGCCCACCAGGGCGTTTATCCGCATGGTGTTGAACCACTGCTCCGAGGAGCGGGCCGGATTGGAGAAGCCGCTGGCGGCGCTCTGGGTCTGGTTCTTGGACCGGACCAGATAATAGTAGTCCACCCCGTTCCGGGGGACGTCCTGGTCCTCATAGCTGGTGAAGCCGTAGGGGACGTACCCCACCCTCACCCACAGGCTCTCGGGGGCCTCCGGTGATTCCGCCCGGAAGACCTCGTAGCCCTCCACCAGGCCGGAGGCCTCATCGGGGGAAGCCTGCCATTGGATGGTGATGGCCTGCCCGGCGTCGTTGGGCTTGTCAAAGGCCTGGACCCCGCAAGGCGGGTTGAGGGGCACCGGCTCCGGCCCGGCAGCCCGGTCCGTCCCGGGAGGGGCCGATAGCAGGACGGTGGCCGTCCCCAGCAGGATCAGCCCGGTCAGCATTCTTCTCATCGATCTGCTCCGTTTTGGTTGGCGTTTATCGCTAACATGTTTCCGGCATCTCAATGGCGGTCACTTGATCAGGTGGATCCAGTCGGTGAACAGGAACTGCATCCGGGCGATCAGCAGGGACACCCGGGCCATCACCGTATACCCGAAGGTGGCCCCGAACCCGATCATCACGAACCAGATCCCGATGTTGGAACTGAAGCGGAGCACCCCCTTGTGCTCCCGGGAGAAATAGAAGTAGCTGATGGTGCTGATCACCCCCACCAGCACCATCAGGCCCACCGCCAGCCCGTTCTGGGGATGCCAGATATTGGACAGCATGGAGGTGTTGATCATGGTGCCTTGGACCTGCTTGAGCACGTCGGCCTCGATGGTCAGGGGGATGGACATCCCGTTCCAGAACCCCAGGCTGATGGCGATGGGGATCAGAATCAGATGGTTGAGCTTGGGGACGAAGCGAAACAAGTACATCATGCCGATCAGCATCGGGATCAAGGTGATCCAGCGCTTGTCGGCCAGGGGGGTGATGATATAGGGCAGGGCGTAGTTGTTCCAGTACAGCACGATCAGGTAGCCCACCGACAGGCCGGTGAACAGGTGCTCGGCGAAACGGAAGGCCGGGTTGTCCTTGTACAGGTAGGAGAATATGCACAGGCTCAGCAGGGCCGCGATCCATACCCAGATGTTGGTGCTCATTTTATCTATCCCTCAATTGATGGACGTTTCTATTTTCGGCCTTCCAGGCGGCGGGATACGAAATAGCCGACATTGCCCAGCACGATCAGCAGGATGATCAGCAGGTGGGAATAGGCGATGGCGCTCATGGCCTTGCTGGCCACATCGGGCTTGTGGTAGTAGCCGGCGTCGCAGATCAGCTGCTCGTACTCGGCCCCGCCCTTCATGCCGCCCATCTGCCCCACCAGCTGCCCGGTCTGCAGGAATGGGTAGTTATCCGGAGCCATCACCGCGGTCTGGCCGGCCCCCACCTTGACCCGGAACTTGGTCCCGGCGAAGATTATCCAGCTGTAGGGGTAGGTGGATCCGGCCAGGGACAGCACCATGGCGATGTCGTCGTAGTTGTGGACATTCTGCATCATCGGCAGGCTGTCGTAGGGCACCTGATAGTAGTCCAGGGGCAGGGCCCGCTTGGCGTTGACCCCCATCTGCAGCATGATGATGGTGCCGCCGGGCCGGAAGCCGAAATAGCTGTAATCAACCCCCGACTTCTTGCCGAACTCCCGGGCCACCTGGGTGACGATGGCCTCGCCGATGGCGTCCCCCTGGGGGGCCAGGGACATCCCGATCACCCTCACCCCCCTGGCGAAACAGTGCCGGAGCACCGCCCGGGCCATGGGGTCCAGCTCGGCCGCCACCTGGGGGTCGTAGTCAAAGGAGATCAGCAACGGCCGGCCGTTGGGCTCTATCCGGTCGACGTAGTCGTAGAGCCTCCGGGTGGCCTCGTCCACATAGAAGCGCTGCCGGATGCTGAACAGCAGGGGTATCAGGATGGCCGCCAGCAACAGGATGAAGACTATCCGGCGGTCCATCTTGCCCAGCCGGGAAAGGAACTTGATCATCTTAGTGCCCTCCCATCCAGTTGCGCTCAATGCCCAAAATGATCTTCAGCGAGGTGGCGGTGATCCCCAGCCCGATGCCGAAGGTAATCCCCCGCTTGGCCGCCATGTTGGGCACCACCAGCAGCCACTCGGAAACCTTGGGCAGCCCGCTCCAGATGGCCGCCCCCTGGGGGATCAGCCCCAGCATCACGATGAAGGCCGAGATCAGGAGCATGGTGGCCTCGGTGGACTTGGCCCGGAAGGCCCGATAGCTGGCCGAGGCCATGTAGAAGGCCAGGATGGCGAACATGGTGGCCTGCATGGGGGCTAAAGCGAATTTGAACACCTGCATGTAGAAGCTGTCCTCCCGGGTGCCGCTGAAGGCGGCGGCCAGTATCATGAAAAGGGCCGCCCCCAGGTAGACCAGGCTGTAGCCCCAGCCCTTGCTCTTTCGGTTTATCTTGAGGACGTGGTGCCGCACCAGGCTGTCGATGGCAATCACCGATGCGAAGACGTAGATGATCAGGTCCCATTCGATCATGGTGTTGAAGGCCACTTGGGAAAGCCGGCTGGGAATGAAGAACTGGATGATGAAGGCCACCCCCAGCACGAAGACTATGGACATCGGCAGGTTCTTTTTCATATTCACCTCAATGGATGCTGAACAGGTTGTAGATGAAGTCGCTGCGCAGCAGCAGGGCGGCCAGGCTGCCCAGCAGCACCAAGGCGATGATCACCAGCTTGCAGGAGTCCTGCCCCTTGAGGCTGCCCACCAGCAGGGGTTCCTTGGACAGGTAGGCCGAGGCGGCGTAGAGCTCCTCGCCGATCAGGGTGTAGTCGCAGGCGGTGATGAAGAACGGCAGCTGGGAGATCTGGTCGGTGCCGGCGATCTGGATGGCCCCGGTGGCCGCCCCGGACTCGGCCAGCACCAGCGACTCGGCGGCGTAGTAGCCCATGAAAAAGTTGGTGGCCGGTTTCTCGCGGGACATGATCCCGGCCAGGGCCGCGGCGTATCCCATCTGGTCGCTGGTGATGAAGAACACCGAATCCTCGTTGAACAGGTCCGGGCGGCCCATGCTCTTGTAGCCCTCCTTGACCATCTCCCGGGCCACCGCATGCACCACCGGGTCGGCGGTGGGCACCGTCAGCGGGGTGTCGTATTCGGCGGTCTTCTTGGCCACCTGGCCCAGGATGTTGAGGCTGGCCACGGTGGAGATGGAGTCTATCAGTCCGATGCCATTGCAGTACAGGATGGGACGACCCATCTCGGTGGCCCGGCCCACCGCCTCCTCCACCGCGTCCAGCCCGGAAATGCGCCGGATGAACAGCTTCCCCTGGCGGGCCCAGTGGATGTAGAGCAGGGTGATGGCTATGAACAGGAAGGTGCCGAACAGGGTGTTCAGCTTGCCGGTGTTGAACCAGTTCTGGGTGGTCCGGATGGGGCCGGCCACCGGGCCGTAGGCCGTCTCCCCGTTTTGGTTGATGGCGGCCACCCGGTAGTAATAGTCCTTGCCCATCTGCTCGATGGAGTTGTCCTGGTGCTCGGTGGTCCCCTTGGGCACCCAGGCGATCATTTGGAAGGAATCGCCGGGCAGCTCGGAACGCTCGATGTTGTAGCCGGCAAAGCCGGACTCGGACTCCGAGAGCGAGGCCTGCCACTCCATCAGCACTATGGAGCCGTCGTCGTTGGGGCCGTCCTCCAGCTTCAGCTCGCCGGGCGGCTCCAGGGCCAGCCCCAGCCCCGGCAGCAGCAACATCAGCAATGAGAAATGGCGCAATTTGGACATATAGTTTCCCGTCTTTAAGATGTTGATATGCGGATTGCTCGTGGCGTGGTCAACCAGCCGTCCGGAGGAAGCGGACCTCCCTTTCCTTGCCCTTGGGAACCGCCAGGGTCACCAGCGGGGTCTTGCCCTGGGCCTTGGTGTTCAGCACCCTGACCACCCTGGCCTGGCAGCATACCCGTCCCTGGCGATCGATCCCCTCCACGGCAGAGCCCTGTTCCGGAAGAGGGAGAAACTCGTAGGGGATGGTGACGGTGGACTCGGTCTGGGAGTAGGCGGCGTTGACCACCACGATGGCCAGACCCGGACAGCGGGCCACGCATAAGGTGCACCCGTTGCACTTGGCGTGGTCCACCTTGGGCAGGTCGTTGATGTTCTCCCCCACCACGATGGCCTGGCGGGGGCAGCTGGTCTCGCAGGGGTTGCAGGGTATCTCCTGATAGCACTCCACCACCACCACCGGGCCCTGCTTCAGGCGATCCTCCGAGGGCCAGGCTTGGCCGAGATCCGACTGGTCGGCGACTCCGGTGGATGTAAGTTTATCGCTGAGCATTTATTTTATCAAGGCAATTTATCCCGATAATTGTCCTCACCGCCGGCACTCCGCCAGCTTGCACTTCCCCTCCCGGGCCTTCTGCCCGAAGGGGCCGGCCCGCAGGGATGCCAGACGGCAGGCGGTGTCGTCTATCCTGCACTGCAGTTCTTTTGACTCTCCCTTGAGATATTTGGCCGCCCCCAGCCCGGCCAGCTCGCCCTCCAGCATGGCGGTGGAGGCCTCCTCGATGCCGGTGACGTCCCCGGCGGTGAAGATGCCCGGCACCGAGGTCATCATCAGTTCGTCGTGCCAGGCCACCTGCCCCCCCAGCTCCGGAACGTGGTACATCTGGCATCCGGCCTGCCACAAAATCTCGGTCAATGGCGAGAGCCCCACCGCCAGGCAGACGGTATCAACTTCCAGGATGCTTTGGCTGCCGGACACCGGCTGCCAGTTTTCATCTATCCGGGCGATGACGGCCCTTTCGACCTGATCCTTGCCCGAAGCCTCCAGAATAGTATGCCGGGTGAGGATGGGAACGCCGGCCCGGGCTATCTTGGAGGCGTGCACTAGGTAGCCCCCGATCTTGGGCAGGCCCTCGATGACGGCTTTGACCGACACCCCGGCCTGCATCAGCTGGTAGGATACTATCAATCCTATGTTCCCCGAGCCCACCATCAGGACTTGATTCCCCGGCCGGATGCCGTAGACGTTCATCAGGGTCTGCACCGCCCCGGCCCCGTAGACCCCGGGCAGGTCGCTGCCGGGGAAGGAGACGAAGTTCTCGGAGGCCCCGGTGGCCACCAGGATGGCCCTGGGCTTCAGGGGCCAGACCCGTTCATTCTGCATCACCGCCACCGTGCCGTCGGGGTAATAGCCAACCGCCGAGGCCTGGGTCTCGATTTTGATGCCCCGGGTGGAAAGCTCCTGCTGGAGCTCCAGTCCGATCTCGAATCCCCGTGTCCCGGCCCGCTCGGCCTTGGAGCCGAAGAACATGTGGGTCTGCTTGACCAGCTGGCCCCCGGGGGCCTGGTTCTCGTCGATGATAAGGGACTCAACCCCGAACTCCGAAGCGGCCAGGGCGGCCATCAGCCCGGCCGGCCCGCCGCCGATGATCAGGAATTCGCCGGCCTTCATCTTTCCCCCGCCTCTGGGGATGGCCCGGAGCCAGCGGCCAGATCAAGCCTTCCCCGGCCCTTCTGCCGGCGGACCTGCATGCCTTCCCTGATGGGAGTGGTGCAGGAGAATACATTGGGCACTCCGTCCACCTCCATCAGGCAGGACGAGCACTTGCCCACCGCGCAAAAAAATCCGCGGGGACGTTCCAGCTTGACGCTATGGCGCAGGACCTTTATCCCGGCGGCATGCAGGGCGGCCGCAATGGTCTCCCCCTCGAATCCCTCCACCTCCCGGCCCTCGAAGAAGAACCTTACTCTGGCCCCCCGTTTGAAATCAAGTATCGGATGCTTCTCAATTCTCATGATTTTCGACAGATTTGCCTCTGGTCAGCCTTGGAATTTTTCAATGATACTTGAATTTTTGATGGTTGTCAAGACATTTTATCCCTTAGGGTTAATGAAGCTGGGCCACCACCACCCGATCAACCCCGGCCAGGTCCATTATCACGGCTAAATCAGCGTCAGGAAGAGAACCGGCGATGATCTCCGATACCCGGACGGCCTGCCCCAATCCCACTTCGAAAGCCACCAGCCCGGGCCGGCCGATATGTTCCGGCAGGCCCTGCATGATCCGGTGGTAGAGTTCCAACCCGTCAGCCCCGCCGTCCAAAGCCAGGCGCGGCTCATACCGGGAGACCTCGGGCATCAGGGCATCGATCTCGGCGGAGGGGATGTACGGCGGATTGGAGACTATGATGTCATATTTATGATGGTCGGCGGGGAAAATATCGGCTTTGATCAGCCGCACCCGCTCATCCAGCCCGTGCAGCCTTACATTCTCCACCGCCAGCTCCAGCGCCCCGGGGCTGAGGTCGGTGGCCGTGATCTCGGCCCCCTCCAGGTTCTTGGCCAGGGCCACCGAGACCGCCCCGCTGCCGGCCCCGATCTCCAGTATGGTTCTAAAATCCGGCCGCCAGTTTTTCAGTACCGTCTCCACCAGGGTCTCGGTGTCGGGCCGGGGAGCCATCACCCGGCTATCGACCAGGATTTTGAGGCCGAAGAATTCGGTCTCCCCAACTATCTGCTGCAGGGGCTCGCGCCGGCAGCGGCGTTCCACCAAGCGGCTGAAGGCCTCCAGGGCCTCCCGCGGCACCGGCTTTCCGCTGTCGATCAGCACTACCGGGCGGGGCCAGCCGGTGGCCCGGGACAGCAGCAACTCGGCTTCCAGCCGGGCCGGCCCTATTCCGGCCCGGTCCAGGACCGAAGCCGCCTGATTGATGGCCTCTCTTACCTGAATCAATCGGCCTTCGCCTGTCGTATCCGACCGCGATTCATATGGCCTGGTTGGGTTCATGGCAGTCCCGTTAGCCCCTCATTGCAAGCCAAGTTCAAATTCATGGCCGGGCAGGGCCACTGGCATCTTCAGCAATAGCCCGGCCTCATTCCTCTGACGCCCCCCGGCGAAATCCCGGGTATAAGAGTAATAGCCGTAGGGGAAGACCAAGCCGGCGAACGGGGTCACGGTCATCCCCAGGGCAGGGCCGTCACCGTCCCAGATGATCGTCGGGCCGGCCTCTATCCCCACCACGTGGCTGATCTGCCATCCCAGGTGGACCTTCTGGTATTCCAGTTTTTCCTCCCGCCCACAGAGATCCAGGTTCAGCACGACTGCCATTGGGATTTCATTGCGCCATACTATATAGCTGCCCTCTATGCCGGTGGTGAACCCGCCGCCCTGGCCGAAGGTATAACCCAGTTTTATGCCCGGGGAGATGAACCTTACATCGGCCCATGAAGTTCCCGCCAGGAGAGACAGGGCCAGCATCAGCCACAGTCGGCGGTTTTTCACCATATCACTCATCTTCGGCCACCTTCAGCCCCTCGGCCTGTTCGGCCATGGCCAGCCCCTCGATGATCTGGTCTATCTGGCCGTCCATCACCCCGTCCAGGTTGTAGAGGGTCAGCCCGATGCGGTGGTCGGTCACCCGGTTCTGGGGGAAGTTGTAGGTGCGGATCTTCTCGCTGCGGTCGCCTGACTTCACCTGCGATTTGCGCTCCTGAGCCAGCTTGGCATTGCGCTCCTGCTCCATCTTCTCCAGCAGCCGGGATCGCAGGACGGTCATGGCCTTGGCCCGGTTCTTGATCTGGGAGCGCTCGTCCTGGCAGGAGACCACCAGCCCGCTGGGGATATGGGTGATCCGCACCGCCGAATAGGTGGTGTTGACGCACTGACCCCCGGCTCCCGAGGAGCAGAAGGTGTCGATCCTCAGGTCGTTGGGACTTATCTGCAGGTCCACCTCCTCGGCCTCCGGCAGGACGGCCACGGTGGCAGCCGAGGTGTGCAGCCGCCCCGAGGCCTCGGTGCGCGGCACCCGCTGGACCCGGTGCACCCCGCTCTCATATTTATAATGGCCGAAGGCCCCCTCCCCCTCCACCCCGAAGATGACCTCCTTGAACCCGCCCAGCTGGGTGGGGTTGGTGTTCATGATGTCTATCTTGAAGCCCTTGCGTTCGGCATAGCGTACGTACATCCGGTAGAGGTCTCCGGCAAAGATGGCCGCCTCCTCGCCCCCGGTCCCAGCCCTAATCTCCACGATGGCATTCCTGAAATCGCTGGGATCCTTGGGCACCAGCAGTTTCTTGAGCTCCTCGGCCAGGGATAGATGCCTGGCCTCCAGCTCGGGCAGTTCGGCCCGGGCCATCTCGGCCAGTTCCTGGTCGCCACTTTCGGCCGCCAGGGCCCGGTTCTCATCCAACTGCTTGGCCGTTTCCCGGTACTGGAGGTATTTGGCCATAACCGGCCCTGCCTGGCGGTACTCCCGGGAAAGGTCGCGGTATCTCTTCTGGTCGGCTATCACCCCCGGGTCGCTGATCAGTTTCTCCAGCTCCTGGTAGCGCTCCTCCAGTTTCTGCAGCTTTTTCTCTATCATCGGGAAGGCGAACGTGGTTTGATGTTGAACCCGATGGCGAACGGACACAGTACGTCGGCCATCCGGTGCTTACCGGTCTCGGGGTCGATGTAATAGGCGGCGATCTTGATAAACCAGCTGTCGGTGGTGCCGGACAGGGTCCCGTCCTCGTTGTAGCTCCAGTACTTGTCCTTGGCCTTGTCCCGAATCTCCATGACGATGTAGACATGGCCCTCGACCATCCCAAACAGGTCCTCCTCGCTGAGGGCGGTGCTGCGCTGGGGATGGGAATGGAAGTCGCCCACTATATACAAGTTGGGGAGGTTCTCGAAGAAGTTGACGATCCGGGCGTAGGACTTGTCCCTGGCCTTGACCCAGTTGGCGTGGCGCTCGGCCTTTTGGCAGGCGATGGCATTGACCACCATGAACATGTCGCCGTCCCGGTGGCCCAGCAGCAGGCCGTATGATTCCTTCTTGTAGACCTCGATGGCTGAGACCAAAAGGCCCCAAAAGGCCGCCTCGTTGATAAATACCTGCATCAGTAATATACCTCCATCAAGCACAGGCCGCAGGCCGGAGCGGTCCTGCCAGCCAGGGTCCGGTCCTTGGCCTCCAGTATCTTTGCAAGGTCTTTTGGATCCATCTGGCCCCTGGCCATATCTATCATGGTGCCGACCAGAATGCGGACCATGTTATGCAGAAAACGGTTGGCCTTCACCTCGAAGTTCCACCTATCATCGGCCAAGGTCCATTCGGCTTTGTCGATTTGACAGATGAAATTGTTGACCTCGGCTTGGGTCGAGGAGAACGAAGTAAAATCGTGTTTTCCGATCAGTTGCTCTGCCAGAGCTTTTAGAATCTCCGGATCGGCTGTATGCAACATGCGCCAGGCAAAGCGCTCTCTGAGGGGTGAGCGCCGGAAGATGATCTGGTACCGGTAGCGTCGGGCCTTGGCGTCGAACCGGGCGTGGAAATTCTCGGCCGCCTCCTCGGCCTTGATGATAGCCACATCGTTCGACAGCAAAGAATTCAAGCCGTCCTCGAAGGCTCTCAACGGCAGTTCGCGCTCAGTTTTGAAATTGGCCACCTGACCGGCGGCATGCACCCCGGCATCGGTCCGCCCGGAACCCAGGACGGATATCTTCTCATCCAGCATGGTGGAAAGCTTTTCCTCAAGCAGGCCCTGAACGGTCCTTTGCTCCGGCTGGAACTGCCACCCGGCGAAACCGGTCCCGTCGTATTCTATGGTCAGTTTGATGTTGCGCAATCTGTAATTTTACCATTTATTGTTTACATTAGCAAGGCTTCTATCTCAGCCCAAGGCAACCGACCACAAGGGGTGGTAGATCGCCCCCTCCCGGGCAAGGGTGCTCTGCACCAGCATCAACTTGGAAAGCCTGAAATCCGCCCTCGGCACTGTTACAGAGCGCAGGGATTCCCTCAGCGCCCCAAGCCTTTTGCCGGAGCGCACCCGACCCAGGGTCAGATGCGGACTGAATGTCCGTTCTCTCTCTTCTTCAGATATATCGGCTGTTAGATTTTCCACCTGTCGCTGTATAGCCTTTAACTCCTCCCCGCCTTTGGCCAGCCCTATCCAGATCACCTTGGGCCTGTCCAACGACGGAAAGGCCCCCAGTCTGCCCAGGCCAGAATCTATCGCCTTGAACTCAGCCTCCATGCTTTTTAGGGCCAACCCTGCCTCCCTTACCGCGGCCGGGGGCAACTCCCCCAGAAATTTCAAGGTCAGATGGATATTGGATGAATCCACCCATCTGACATCAGCCCCTGATTTTTGCATTTGCCCTACGACATCATTCAGCATTGCTTGGATCTCAACCGGGATTCCAAAGATCGGAAGAGCGTCGTGTAGGGAAAGAGTGTAGATCTCGGTGGT
>CALGNM010000141.1 GCA_937958665.1 uncultured bacterium
ATCGTATTCGGTGACTGGAGTTCAGACGTGTGCTCTTCCGATCTCTCGCCGGCTCCCAACCCATTTACGAGGTTGAAGCCCCAGTTAAGGCTCCATCGCGACAGGGGCAAGCCCACGTTCATCCTGGACTCCCGCCCCGGGGCCGGTACCAGCCTTTCCTGGAGGGTCCGGTAGCCCCACTTCTGCAACCTCAGTACGTATGCCGAATCGGTCAGATCCTCCACGGTCATTGGCTGGGGGGTGGTGGTCCCCTGGTATTTGCCATTCAGGTAGAGTCGGGCCCCCGTCGGGGAGGCCGTTAGTTTGAGCTTGCCGGCCATGCTCATCAGTGGCACGTTCAAGGTGTCCACCTTCCCCACACTAACCAGACGGCTGGCAGAATAGAGACTATAGCCGTCCTTGACCAATGATACCTGATGCAGTCCCTCCGGGAGGGGAAAAATCAGTTGGGGGGTCAGCCCTTTATACTCCTGGCCGTCCACCATGATCTTGGCTCCGTCGGGCTCGGTGACAACGAACAGCCCGCCCGGCTTGGCGCTCAGGCCGCTTCCGGGCTTCCAGGAGGAGAATATCTCGGCCGCCTCCCTCATAGCCGTCAACAGATCGGCCACCTTGCCGTAGTTGCGGGAGAACGACAGGTCAATACCTCCGGAACCGATGTCAATCATCCGCAGTTCTACCGCGTAGATGCTGCCCAGCTGGCCGATGGTACCGCCGATCATCTTCTGGGCCCCCAGCAGCTGGCCGACCTCCACCAGGCAGGAGGCCTCGCTGCAGGCCCCGGTCATCTGGAATCCCTGCTCCCTCAGTATCTCATCCCGCTTGGAGCGTTCCACCACCTCGAACACCCGGAACTCCACCAGGCTGTTCAGCAGCTTGTCGGTCAGCAGGGCCAGCTCCTTGGCCGAGAGGCCCGAGGTAGCATTGAAATCCATCACCGAAACCGTGGTTTTCCTCTGGGCAAAGGCCAGAGAGACTGTAAGCGCCATAAGGAATAGGCTCAGAATGATTTTTTTCATCTTTCGTGCCTCATGTTATAATTGGGCCGATATAGTAAACCGGGCGGTTTCGCTGTGCCCGATGATTATCTTGGCCTCCGATGCGCCGACGGTGGGAAGCAAATCCCCTTTGATGGTCTCGATGGCCTGGATATCCTCCTCCCGGCCCGATATCTCGAGGGTTCTTAGCGGCGTCTTGACGCTGACCTTGGCCTCGCTCTTGACCTTGCGCGTCGCGGCCAGCACCTCCATGGCGGCCCCGAAAGCATCCTCGTTCATCGGCTTGGCAATTCCAGCAAAATCCTTTTCGGACGGCCAGGCCGAGGTATGCACCGAGCGGTTTTGCCCGTCGCCGGCAAACAGCCAGCCCCAGGCCTCCTCAGTGAAGAACGGTAGGAAGGGGGCAAACAACCGCAGCAGGACCGACAAGGCGAGCCTTAAGGTGGCCAGGGCCGAGGCCTTGCCGGGGGTCATCCCCTCCTGGTAGGCCCTGACCTTGACCAGCTCCAGATAGTTATCGCAGAAGCTCTCCCAGAAGAAGGATTCGATCTCCTGCAGGGCATCGGCGTAGCCGAAATCAGCGAAATGCTTTCCCGCCTTCTCCACCGTCTTCGACAGGTGCTCCAGGAAGCTCCTGTCCAATTCCTCGCAAACCCTGTCTGGAGTCAGCGCCGATAGGTCATGCTCCAACAAATGTGAAGCGGAGAACTTTGAAGCGTTGTACAGCTTGGTCACCAGCCGCTTGCCGTTCTGGAACATGGCCTCGTCGTAGGCCGTGTCCACCCCCAGCCTGGCCTTGGCCGCCCAGTAGCGAACCCCGTCAGACGAATATTTCTGAAGCAGGTTCTCCGGAGTGACCACGTTGCCATGGCTCTTGGACATTTTCTTGCGGTCCGGATCCAGTATCCAGCCGTTAATCAACACGTTGTGCCAAGGTACGCTTTTTTCATGCAGATAAGCCTTGACGATGGTATAGAAGGCCCAGGTGCGGATGATCTCCGGCCCCTGGGGCCTGATGTCCATGGGAAAGGTCTTTTGGTGCCTTTCTGAATCGATAGCCCAATGGCTGGCTATCTGGGGGGTCATGGAGCTGGTGGCCCAGGTGTCCAGCACATCCTGGTCGGCAGTGAAGCCATTAGGCTTGCCGCGCTGTGGTTCCTCAAAGCCAGGGGCCGGATGGGACTGGGGGTCGATGGGCAGCTGGTCATCGGCCGGCATGATTGGTTTGGAGTAAATTGGATTGCCCGATCCATCCAGCGGATACCAGACCGGAATCGGCACCCCGAAGTAGCGCTGGCGGCTGACGCACCAGTCCTGGTTCAGTCCGTTCACCCAATCCTCATAGCGGGTCCGCATGTGCGGGGGATGCCACTTTATCTTGCGCCCCTGCTCCAAAAGCTCCGGCTTAAGGTCCATTATCCTGACGAACCACTGCATGGTGGGGATGATCTCCAGCGGCCGCTCCCCCTTCTCGTACATCTTCACCGGATGTTCGATAGGTCTGGGCTCCTCGGTCAGAGGAGCGCCCAACCCCGGCAGGGCCTCGGCTCCCGGGCTCCGCAACAACTCGACCATCTTGGCCTGGGCCTGCTTGGCGGTCTTGCCCTTAAGTTCCGAGTAGAAACTGTTGGCCGCACCAGGAGCAATGCTGTCCCAGCCCGGAGCGCCGAACTGGACGTCCATCAGCCGCCCGTCGTGGCCGATAACCTGGCGCAGCGTCAGCTTATATTGCTTCCACCATTCCACGTCCATCATGTCGCCGAAGGTACAGACCATCAGGATACCGGTGCCCTTCTCCGGGTCGGCCTTGTCGTCGGGAATGATCGGCACCCGGGCCCGGAACAGCGGGGTGATGGCCTGTTTGCCGAAATATGGCCGGTAGCGTTCGTCATCCGGATGGGCGATCACCGCCACGCAGGCCGGCAGCAACTCGGGCCGGGTGGTGGCGATGACGAAAGAGCCTCCCCCCTCGATGCCGAACCGGATATGGTGGAAGTGCCCGGGCAACGTCCGGTCCTCCACCTCGGCCTGGGAGACGGCGGTCCGAAAGTCCACGTCCCATAGATGGGGGGCGAAGCTGGTATAGGCCCGGCCCTCTTTGAGCAACCGGAGGAATGACAGCTGGGAGGTTCTGCGGCAATGGTCGTCGATGGTGGCATACTCCAATGACCAGTCAATAGACAGACCCAGGTGCTGCCACAGGGACTTAAACACCTGCTCATCCGACCTGGTCACCCGGTGGCACAATTCGATGAAGTTGTCCCGGCTGACCTCCTGGGGCGGCTGTTTCTTTTCAGTCTGCGGTTCAAAGCCCTGCTGATAGGGCAGGTGAGGGTTGCATCGGACGTTGAACACGTTCTGCACCCTTCTTTCGGTGGGCAGTCCGTTGTCGTCCCAGCCCATGGGATAGAAGACGTTAAGCCCCTCCATCCGGCGCTGACGCACAATCACATCCTGCTGAACATAGCCGAACACCGATCCCACATGCAGGGACCCGCTGACGGTGGGGGGCGGGGTATCGACCGCGAAAGTCTCCGCCCGGCCGCGGGAACTGTCCCATCGGTAAATCCCCTTTTCCAGCCACTCGCCCACCAAACGTTTTTCGGCCAATGCCGGGTCGTACTTTTCTGGTATTTTAGGCATGCCAGCCCTCGCAATGTTTCAAGATTAGCCGGGAGCCCAGCGATGGTCTCTGGACACTCCGATTACTGCAACATATGATTTTACATCAAAGGGGTTTTTAATTCAAGATGCATCCCTCATCGCCAGAAATAGCGAGCCCCCCGCCTGCCGGCGGGGGGCTGCTGATCTCAAATGAAGAGTTATTTGACCTCCACCACGAATTCCACCCGCCGGTTTCTGGCCCAGCTTGCCTCATCGCTGCCCCGCACCGCCGGCTTCTCCTTGCCATAGCTGACAGTTCTGAGCTGCTTGGCATCAACCCCCGAGGCCGCCAGGTAATCGCGGACCGCATTGGCCCTCTTCT
Organism: uncultured bacterium; assembly: GCA_937958665.1. Lineage (GTDB taxonomy): Bacteria > Edwardsbacteria > AC1 > AC1 > EtOH8 > CALGNM01. The sequence goes on from CALGNM010000141.1 coordinate 3,985, forward strand.
CTCCCAGGGCCAGGTTATACTCTATGGTACCCCTTTCATCACAATGGCCTTCCAGCCGGACCACCAACCTGCTGTTGGACCTCATCACCCTGGCGGCATCCAGCAGCAACTGGCGGTCGGCATCGCGCACCTGGTAGGAATCGAAATCAAAATAAACCGTCGAAAATTCTATCTTAACTTCCGGCTTGGTCTCCTGTTTAGTGTCAGGAGACTGGGGTTGTTCGGCTTTAGACTCCGGGGTTGATTCCGGGGCCGGTTTAACCGTCTGTTGCTTAGCACATCCCAGCATGAACAAGGCTATTGCCAGAGACATGCCAATTTTAATCATTCTTTTCATAACCGCCTCCCTGGTTGTATTATGGTTTAATGGTTGATGGGTTTCCCGGCTTATTCCTCAATATCATTTTAACCAGCTTATGGTCCTGTTTGGTGGTAGAGTCCTGATTGGCCCACTCGGCCAAGTTATCCAACAACGCTGGAACGTACCCCGCCCCCCTTTGACGGTTAAGACGGTAGATCATCCGCGACTTATCCCGCCGGCTTTCCAACAATCCGGCCTCCCGAAGCTGAATAAGGTGACGGGAGGCGCTGGGTTGGCTGATCTTAAGCACCTCCGTCAGTTCGCCCACGCTCATCTCCCGCTCTTCCAGCATCTTGAGAATCCGGATGCGATTCTGGTCTCCCAAAGCCCTGAAGACCTTCACCAGATTTTTCATATTATAACTATATGCCTATATTTGCATATTGATATTATATGCATTTTACTGCTGAAAGGTCAAGACAATTCCGCAGGTTGCTTGAAATTAAATTGCGGTTGTGATAACCTTAAGCGTAATGAGCGGAGGATTGACATGAAAAATACATTGGTGGGCTTAGATCTGGGCGGCACCAATATCAAGTGGTGCCTGTACGATGCACGTCGGAAACTGATCTTTCGCTCCGGGCAGGTTCCCACCAAAGCCGGTGGCGGTCCGGGAGCCGTGGCTCATCAATTGGCATCCCTGGTCAGACAGGCAGGTTCGCTGGTCCTGGGTGATGGTTGCCGACTGGCAGGGGTGGGAATTGGCGCTCCGGGACTGGTGAATGATGGGGTGGTGCGCAATTCCCCCAATCTCCCCGGCTGGCAAAGTAGCGTGCCTTTGCTTAAAATGATCCAAGAGCGGTTGGCAGGCCTGGATATCCCGGTAACGGTTGAAAACGACGTCAACTGCATGCTGACGGCGGAATGCACCATCGGTGCCGGGCGGGGATATTCACAGGTGGTGGGGCTGGCCATCGGAACCGGAGTGGGAGGCGGGCTTTGGATTGATGGAAAGCT
>CALGNM010000142.1 GCA_937958665.1 uncultured bacterium
CCACCGAGATCTACACTCTTTCCCTACACGACGCTCTTCCGATCTCGAACTCGGACAGGGCGGTCTTCTTGATCACCCCCTGGCGGGTGGCCATCACCGCGAACTGCCCGGGGTCGAACTCCTTGACCGCGATGTAGGCGGCGATCTTCTCATCGGCCTTGAGCTCCAGCAGATTGGAGATCTGGCGGCCCTTGGTGGCCCGGCCGCCCTCCGGGACCTCGTAGACCTTGAGCCAGTAGCAGCGCCCCTTGTCGGTGAAGAACAGGATGTAGTGGTGGGTGGAGGCGATGAACATCCCCTCCACGAAGTCCTCCTCCTTGGTCTTCATCCCGGTCACCCCCTTGCCCCCCCGGCCCTGGCGCTTGTAGGCCGAGACCGACAGCCGCTTGATGTAGCCGGCGTGGCTGATGGTGATCACCATGTCCTCCTCGGCGATCAGGTCCTCGATGGAGAACTTCTCCTCGGAGGCGGCGTGGATCTCGGTGCGGCGCTCGTCGCCGTACTTCTTCTTGAGCTCCTCCACCTCCTCGCGGATCACCGACATCAGCCGGCGCTTGCTCTCCAGGATCCCCTTGAGCTTGGAGATCAGCTTGATCAGCTCCTCGTACTCCTCCTCGATCTTCTTGGTCTCCAGGGAGGTCAGCCGCTTGAGGGTCATGTCCAGGATGGCCTGGGCCTGCTCCTCCGACAGCTTGAACTTCTTCTTGAGCGACTCCTTGGCCCCCTCCACATTGGGGGACTTCTTGATGATCCGGACCACCTCGTCGATGTTGGCGATGGCTATCTTCAGGCCCTCCAGAATGTGAGCCCGCTTCTCGGCCTGGGCCAGCTCGTAGCGGGTGCGGCGGGTGACCACGTCCACCCGGAAGTCGATGAAGTGTCCCAGAACCTGGTGCAGGTTGAGCACCTTGGGCACCCCGTCCACCAGGGCCAGCATGATCACCCCGAAGCTGGACTGGAGCTGGGTGTGCTGGTAGAGCTGGTTGATGGTCACCCGGGGGTCGGCATCCCGCTTCATGGTGATCACCATCCGCATGCCGTCCCGGTCCGACTCGTCGTTGATGTCGGCGATGCCGTCGATCTTCTTGTCCCTCACCAGCTCGGCGATCTTCTCGATCAGGCTGGCCTTGTTGACCTCGTAGGGCAGCTCCGAGACAATGATGCACTCCTTGCCGCTCTTGGCGGTCTCCACGTTGACCTTGCCCCGCACCACCACCTTGCCCCGCCCGGTCAGGTAGGCGTCCCGGATGCCGGACACCCCCATGATCATCCCCCCGGTGGGGAAGTCCGGGCCCTTGACGATTTTCAAGAGCTTCTCCGGCTTGATCTCCGGGTCGTCGATCAGGGCGATGATGGCGTCGCAGACCTCGCCCAGGTTATGGGGCGGGATGTTGGTGGCCATGCCCACCGCGATCCCCGAGGAGCCGTTGACCAAAAGGCCCGGCAGCAGGGAGGGCAGCACCGAGGGCTCCTGGAGGGAGCCGTCGTAGTTGTCGACGAACTTGACCGTCTCCTTGTCGATGTCCCTCAAGACCTCGGCCGAGATCTTGGACAGCCGGGCCTCGGTGTAGCGCTGGGCGGCCGGGGGATCGCCGTCCACCGAGCCGAAGTTGCCCTGGCCGTCCACCAGCATGTAGCGCAGCGAGAAGTCCTGGGCCATCCGGACCATGGAGTCGTAGATGGCCTGGTCGCCGTGGGGGTGGTATTTGCCCATCACCTCGCCCACGATGCGGGCGCTTTTCTTGTAGGGCTTGTTGTGGGCCATCCCCAGCTCGCTCATGGCGTAGAGGATCCGGCGGTGCACCGGCTTCAGCCCGTCCCGGACATCCGGCAGGGCCCGCCCCACGATCACCGACATGGAGTAGTCCAGGTAGGAGGAGCGCATCTCCTCCTCTATCTCGCAGGGTATGATCCGCTCTCTTTCCAGTGCCATATATCTTCCTTAATGTTGTTTTCCCTTTTGTCTTTTGCGGCCAGCCAGCAGCTTGTCCAGCTCCCCCAATGCCATCCGCCCCTGGTCGGGACATCTCTCGGCCTCGCTGAGCGGCATCCGGTACAGCTCGATGTCCACCCACTCGCCCTTCTGGCAGGCCCGGTAGAAGGCCTGGTATTCCCCCGGGTTGGTCAGGTCGGCCGCGATGGCGTACTTGGCCCCCCGGACGATCCCCACCAGCACCTCGGTGTTCTTTACGAACACCATCTTCTCGGTGGCCGGCCCGATCCGCCGGGCGGCCTCCAGCACCCGGGCAATCCCGTAGTACCTGGCAGCCATGTCCATCCCTCCCCGCCTACAAGTGGTCAGGCCCGGCCTTGCCCAATCTCAGGATGATGGTCGACCTGAAGTTCTCCAGCCCGCACCAATCGGCCAGCCTCAGCCCCAGCACCGATATTAAGAACAGCAGCGGATGGCCGTGGTGCAGGTTCTCGATCAGCTCCATCCCCTCCAGGCGCCACCCCCGGTGCCGGCCCAGAAACCGCCGAACGGCCCCGGGATCGTTGAACCGAAATAGGGTGGGGTACACCCGTTTGCCGGCCAGGGCCGACTTGAGCCCCAGGGGCAGCCACCGGCCCAGCCAAGAGGTGTAATGCCGGCGGTTGGTGGTGCGGATCAGCAGGACCCCGCCGGGCCTCATAACCCGGCCCAGCTCGGCCAGGGCCGCCTCCGGATCCTTGAGGTGCTCGAACACCCAGCGGCTGGAGACCAGGTCCGCCGAGGCGGTCCGGAACGGGAGTTGGTAGAGGTCGGCCCTGAGGTATTTCTGCTGCTTCCGATCCTCCCGGTCGACCCCCAGGCCCAGCCCGGCAAAGTCCGGCTCGCTCAGTATGTCAAAGTTGTCTCCGCAGCCGGCGTCGATCCAGACCCTGGCCCCCGCCAAGGCCTCCCGCAGCAGCTGGTCGTAGACCAGGCCCGGATCGCGGTATCCGGGCAGGAGTTTCCCGGCCAGCCGGACCTGCCAGGCCGGCACCCCCGGGGTCAGCCGGGCGCCTTCCCGGCCGTCAGACATCCAAGTTCTTGACGTACTGGGCGTTCTGCTCGATGAACTGGCGGCGCGGCTCCACCTGGTCGCCCATCAAAATGGTGAAGGTGTGGTCGGCCTCCACCGCGTCGTCGATGTTGACCTGGAGCAGGGTCCGCCGCTCGGGGTCCATGGTGGTCTTCCACAGCTGCTCGGGATTCATCTCCCCCAGGCCCTTGTAGCGCTGGATGCTGACGCTGTCCTTGCCCAGCCGGGCCACCGCCTTCTCCAGCTCCTCGTCAGTGTAGACGTAGTGCTCCTCCTTGGCCTTGCCCACCCGGTAGAGGGGAGGCTGGGCGATGTAGACGAAGCCCCGCTCGATCAGGGGCCGCATGTAGCGGAAGAAGAAGGTTAACAGCAGGGTCCGAATGTGGGCCCCGTCCACGTCGGCGTCGGTCATGATGATCAGCTTGTGGTAGCGGGCCTTGTCGGCCTCAAAGTCGTCCTGGCCGATCCCGGTGCCCATGGCGGTGATGATGGTCCGGATCTCCTCGTTGGCCAGCATCTTGTCCAGCCGGGTCTTCTCCACGTTGAGGATCTTGCCCCGCAGGGGCAAAATGGCCTGGAAGCGCCGGTCCCGGCCCTGCTTGGCCGAGCCGCCGGCCGAGTCTCCCTCCACCAGGTACAGCTCGCACATCTTGGGATCGTCCAGCGAGCAGTCGGCCAGCTTGCCGGGCAACC
>CALGNM010000143.1 GCA_937958665.1 uncultured bacterium
GAGATCGTATTCGGTGACTGGAGTTCAGACGTGTGCTCTTCCGATCTTTAGGCGGGAAAGCTGGATCCGGCCCAGGGCGGCGTTCAGCTCCGGCATCCGGTAGTTGTAGCCCAACACGTGGTGGGCCAGCCAGCCGCCCATCGAGCTGCGGCCCTGGTTGCGCATGGCCGCCATCCGGGCGTAAAGGGCATCGTCGTCGCACAGCACCATCCCGCCCTCCCCGGTGGTCATCTGCTTGTTGGGGTAGAATCCGAAAACCGAGGCCGCCCCGAAGGAGCCGCAGCGCTTCCCGTGGTACTCGGCCCCCAAGGCCTCGCAGGAGTCCTCTATCAGATGCAGCCGGTATTTGTCGGCCAAAGTCTGGAAGGCCTTGAAGTCGGCCGGCAGCCCGAAGATGTCCACCGGCAGCAGGGCCCGGGTCTTTTTAGTCACCTTGCGGGCGGCCTGCTCCGGGTCCAGGTTCAAAGTGTTGCGGTCGATGTCGGCCAGCACCGGGCAGGCCCCCTCGAAGCGGATGCAGTTGACCGAGGCGATGAAGGAGTAGGGCGAGGTGATCACCTCGTCACCGGCTTTAAGGCCCAGGCCCCGCACCGCCAGGTGCAGCCCGGAGGTTCCGGAGGACACCGCCAGGGCGTGCTTGCGCCCCGTGTAGCGGGCGAAGGCCTTCTCGAAGGCCTCCACCTCCGGACCCAGCGAGAGGGTGCCGGACTTGAGGACCTTGGTCACCGCGGCTATCTCGCGCGGGGTGATGTCGGGATGGGCCAGCTTGATCATCAAAATCCTCCTGCTTGGGTTGGTTGGTGTGGCAAACTCAGACTTGAGCGGTTATCTCAAGAAAACGAAGGCTGGGGCGGCCGGAGCCGGGCTATTCAGGTGGTTCCTGCTCCCGCTCCCAGAGCCTCTCCTCCCGGTTTGAGGGTGGCTCCGGGCCGAACATCCCCCGGCGGACCATGCCCAGTATCACCAGCAGCCAGCTGCCGGCCAGCAGGGCCGCCTGCCATTTGATAGGCAGAAAGACCG
>CALGNM010000144.1 GCA_937958665.1 uncultured bacterium
GACCACCGAGATCTACACTCTTTCCCTACACGACGCTCTTCCGATCTGTCATTTCTACCGTAAAAGGCCGCAGTCAGAGTGGCCAGACACACTGCCGCCCCGAGCAGCAAGGCGGCCGGGGCTCCGAATCTTCCGGCAATACTCCCAGCAATGAAGCTGCCAATTGGCATCATCCCCATGAAGACCAGAGTGAAAAAGCTCATCACCCGGCCCCTCAGTTCATCAGGCACCAATCCCTGGATTATCGTGTTAATTGTCGCCACCTGGCTGACCATGGTGAAGCCGATCACTGGCAGACAGATCAACGACAGGTATCGGTTGCGGGAAATGGCAAAAACCGTCAAAGCGCCGACAAACAACAGCCCGCTCACCAGCACATACCTCCCGCGTTTTCTCATTTGGCTGAAGGCGGCCAGGCCGATAGCCCCGATGATGGCTCCCAAACCCACCATGGTCATCATCAGGCCGAACCCCCTAGCTTGAAGGTGCAGTATATCCCGGGCGAATATCGGCATCAGCACGGCATACGGCATGCCGAATATACTGAAGGCTGCCACCACCAGCATCAGCAGGGAGATGTCCCTCCGGCTGCGGACATAGCCGAGCCCTGCCTTTAGTTCCTGCCAGGGGTTTCCCCGGCCTGACGCCCTGCGCCCACTTCTGATCAGCCAAAGCCCGTAGATAACCGCCAGATAACTGGCCCCATTAATGGCGAAGCAGCCGGCCGGCCCGATCAAAGCGAACAAAAATCCGGCCAGGGCCGGCCCCAGCACCCGGGCGGTGTTAAAGATGGTGGAGTTTAGGGCTATGGCATTCATCAAATTCTCTCGGTCCACCAGCTCGGCGGTATAGGCCTGGCGGGCCGGAGCATCAAAGGCAAAGGCCGACCCGGATAGGGTGCTAAGGGCCACTATATGCCAGATCCTGAGGTACTGGAAGTGAGTCAGGAAAGCCAAGAGAAAAGCCAGGACCATCATCACCGATTGGGTTATCAGCAGCAGCTTCCTCTTGCTGAAATGGTCGGCCGCCACTCCTCCGGGCAGGGACAGGATCAGGATGGGAGCAGCTCCGATAGCCGACACCGTGCCCAACCAAAAGGCCGAATCGGTCATCTCCAACACCAACCAACTCAGGGCCACCTGCTGGACCCAGGTACCGACCAGAGAGACCAATTGTCCGGTCCAGAAAAGACGAAAATCCCGATGGCCCAAAGCGGAAAAGGTACCCCCTGGCCTCACCCACCGGTTTAGATTGACAAAGTATCTTTTGGTTGTTATCATTATGTCAAGTTGTAAATCCTTTTAGCTGACACATGAGATACCTACCGCTTTTGGCCGCCGGCCTGTTGCTGGCCGCGGTGGCCCAAGCCCAAACCGATTGCCCCTTTGGCCTGACCAACGACCCGGTTCCCGGCCAATGCGGAAGATACACCGACACAGATGGCAACAACATCTGCGACCTTTCGCAGCCGCCACCGCCCCCGACGGACGAACCCATACCGGCTGAGGAAACCGCCTCGTCAAACGATTATGTTGCCGATACCCCCCCTCGAGAGATGACCCAGGCCGAGTTGGATGCAGCCTGCCAGACCGAGGGCAGCTTTGAGGCTGGAACTGATAGCGAAAGCCAAGCTATTAGCGACAGTCTGATGTCGTCCCCGCCTACGGATTCAGCTGTGGCAGTCATTCCTGATCGGCCCAATCATCATCCCTGGCTGCTGATGTTTCTGGTGGGGATATCGGCCCTATTTGGCGAGTTATGGCAGAAAAGGAAGCCTGCCAAGCTTATGCTTATCCAGGCGATATGGAACTGGCTGCTGCTGGCTTCCTTCCTGGCTTCCTCTCTGACCGGCTTGTATTTCATACTCGGCCTAGGTTTGAAACTGGGGCCGGCAATGCATTATTGGCACGTCCTCTCCAGCCTGCTATTCATCTACATTGCCATCTATCATGTGATCCGCCGGGCAGCCTGCTTGCTAAAAGGGCCTCAAACCTGTTACAAGGGCAAGCCCTGCCGATGATTCATGGCAGCGGAGGCACCACCCTCCGGCCCCGGGGCCGGCCCGGCGAGTTGTCGAAGACCTCTATCACATGGTACACCGCAACGATGGACTTTCGAGGCGATTCTCCATGGAAATAATCGTGGATCCCGTTCACATATTCCACCACATTGCGGCGTTTCTGGTCCAGGTTTGGGTCGTTGGGGTCGATCAGCTCGGTTATAGCCCGGACCTCGTATGACGGGATATCCAAAAAGACTATGGAAACCGCCGGATCGGTCATCTGGTTGAGGAAGGTATGGGTGGCATATCCGGGGGTGGCATATAACTCCAATGAGACCTGCTTGGTGTCGTCAAGCAGGTCCTTTCTTTCCCCGTACAATCTGGCCAGCCAGCCCAGCTTGAAGGCCATGGACGAATCAGCGGTGGAGCGAAGCTCCTCCAGCAGTTGAGGCAGAGCCTCCGGCTTGGGCAAAAAGCCCATCCCTTTGACCGCATTGTTGATGGTCCAGCGGCTGTCGGAGCGCCGGCAGCCCCGACTGGCCACCATCCCACTGTGGGGACCGGCAAAACCCGGCATCTTTCCCTTACCGATTCCCTCCAGGGTTTTCAGCCTCTCCCTCAGGTTCCAGTCTATGAAATTGGAGGGCAGGGACCGGGCCGAGAATTCCTGCCACTTGCCCTCCACCCGGGCCCGGACTATCCCCTGGGACAGCTTTTTCAGGTCAATGTTATCCTGGCGGCAATAGCTGTTACCTTTCCAGAATTTCCGGTATTCCATATTCGGCTCAGTTCCTCCGTCACAGAGTTTGACTGCAAACAGAAAGATCAGCGTTAGGGTGATTCTGAAAACCATGTTATTCCCTCCATTGGTTTGAGTGTTTGATTGCCTTCTTGGTTGGGTGTAGCAATAGCGCATTGGCCCGGGGCGACACGTAGCACCGAAACCCTTCTCCATGCCTTATTTTGAATATCTCCACAGCTTCCCTGATAGTGCAAACCGGCCAGAATTTCATCCGGCGGGCCTGGGCCTTTGCCATACGGCTCAACAGCAACACTTGGTGGTCTTTCATGACCATGGCTGTAGCGTATGCCCGATGCGCTTCTCCGGTAATCAGGGCCTCCGGGGTAGCTAATATTTGACCGACAGTTTTTTCCGCCATCCATCGGCCAAACTCCGCCTGGCCGACCCCTTCCTGGCATTCTCCCACCAACAGAATAGTTCCCCCCGGCTTCACAGCCCCCGCCAGGTTATTGAGCAGCCTCTGCATCTGGTAGAGGTTGATGTCGTGGGGATATCCCCCAGCCGAGACGATGGCACAGTCTGCCGGACGGCCGATGCCGGCCGACCAAACTCGGCGGCACAGCCTGACCCCGCTACGCCAGGCCAAATCCCAATGTCCGGACACAATCCCAGCAAGCCCGCCCCCCGGAGCGGGGACCAGGTTTACTAAAAAATCAATCCCGGCCATAGCCGCCACCTGGACCATCTGCCTATGAATGGGATTGCCCCTCAACCGGCCGGGGTGGTTTCTGCCCCGCGTCACTAATGAATGGTTGGCCGCAATGGTGCTTCTTGAGGCACAGCCTGGCATTACGGCCTTCCTCCCCCCCGAAAACCCCGCCAAATAATGGGGGGTTATCTTGCCCGTGGCCAACACGAAATCGCTATTTACCAACATTCGGTTGATCTCCGGCCGACCATCGGAGCAAATCGGCCTTAGGGACATGCATCCCCGGTCGCTGTCGTGAAAGGCCAGTTTCATGGCGCGGCAAGCCCTCTCGCCGTATAGTTCAAGGCATTCCTGCCTGGTGGGCTGTCGGTGGTTCCCGGTGGCCACCAGCATGGTGATAGACTTGGGGTCGACCCCACCCTCGGCAAATTGGTCCATCACGGCCTCCAGCACCAAGCTGTAACCAGGGATCCTTCGGGTATGGTCGCTGACTATGATGACGGCATTGCGGGGCTGCCTTTGGTCTATTAGCTTGGCCAAAGCAGGAGCGCCTATTGGATTGTTCAGAGAGTTCTCAAGCGCCTGCCCGACATCTCGTAACTCCCGGCCCCCTGTAGCCTCGATTATTCCGGCAAAGTTTTGACGGGGCAATTGCAGAACTTTCCATCCCCTCCCATAAGGCAGGTGAATGTATTGGCAAGCCGAGAAATTTCCCATTAACTTGTATGGCAAAGCATTAGCATAGGGTAAATATACAACCGCAGTTTTCAATAGTCAAGCCTAAACAATAGGTAACAGTTGACTTATGGTGTCATTTTCACAATTGACAATATCCTCCTTTTAAGTTATAATTGCATTGTTGATAGTTAAAAATGGGGGATCGTCCAACGGCAGGACACATGGCTCTGGACCATGGTATCGGGGTTCGAATCCCTGTCCCCCAGCCATAAAACAAAAAAAAGACCTGCTCTATAGAGCAGGTCTTTTTCACTGACTATTTATAGTTACTGGACCATCTGCTTGGCAAAATTGCTAATGGTGGGCTGAAGGTCGATATCTCCCACCGGGTATTCAAAAAGCTTCTGCATGGTTTGCTTCAACTTCTGGTGGGCCTCGCCGAATCCCTGGGATGATTCCCGGGCCTCCCACCGCCACTTGTCGGCCATGTCCACCTTCTTGTCCAGGTCCTTGGCCCGGTTGGCTTCCTCCTCGCAGTCCAGGTATTCGGTGCCGAAGGTGAAGCCCGCCTTCTTGGCTTTGTTCAGCAGGTCGATGAAGTCATGATTGAACTTTTTAAGCTTCTTGGATGAAGGAGGATACACCAAAATGGCCTGCTTCCTAAGTTGCTCGATGTTATCGGTGAATTTCACAAAATCGGCCGGCAGGCAGTTGCTGAAATCATTGGCCAACTCGGCATATTGCACCACCAGGGGCCTGACAGCATGGTGATATTCCTGGTCGCGTTGGCTCGTTCCGCAGCCGGCCATCAATGCCAAGGCCAGCAGACACAGGCCTATTGTCCAATTATGTTTCATCTCACCCTCCTTGTGGTTAATCTGGTTATTAATTTCCCTACTCTGCCTGAAACTGACCTTCGGCCCGATCCAGGCCATGGTACCTGGCCAGAAAATCCCTGCTCCATTGCCCAAACATGTTCTGCCCGATGGCTGCCCGGGCCTGATCCATCATCGACAGGTAGAATCGCAGGTTGTGCATTGTGGCCAGCTGGGCCGCCAGCATTTCCTTGGAAAGAAAAAGATGCCTCAGGTAGGACCGGCTGAAATTTTTACACAGATAGCAGTCACAGGATGGATCCACCGGACCTAGGTCCTGCTGGTGTTTGGCGTTTTTGATGGCCAAACGTCCCTCGGCGGTGAAAAGCGTGCCATTCCGGGCGTTACGGGTAGGAATCACACAGTCGAACATGTCCACTCCCAGGGCTATCCCCTGGATGATGTCCTCGGGCAATCCTACCCCCATCATGTACCTGGGCTGGCTGGTCGGCAGATGGCGGCAGGCGGATTCGACCGCCTCCCAAGTGGCCGCCTTGGGCTCGCCAATGGCCAGCCCCCCGATGGCATAGCCCTCGAACCCTATCTCCACCATCTCCCGGGCGCTCCTCTCTCTTAAATCCGGATAGATCCCTCCCTGGACTATTCCGAAAAGTGCCTGCCTGCCGCCATTTTCATTGTTCAATTCCAAAAACCTTTGGCGGCATCTCCGAGCCCATCTGGTGGTCCGGGCAGTGGAAGCCTCGGTGTAATCGCGGCTGGAGGGATAGGGTATGCACTCGTCAAAATTCATTATCAGATCAGCCCCCAGGGATACCTCCAATTCCATGACGCTTTCCGGGGTAAACACATGATAAGACCCGTCTAAGTGCGACTGAAACTCCACCCCTTCCTCTTTTATCTTCCTCAGCTCCGCCAAGCTGAATACCTGAAAGCCCCCGGAATCTGTCAATATCGGTTGGCCCCAGCCCATGAAACGATGAAGTCCCCCTGCCCGCTTGACCAGCTCCTCCCCCGGCCGCAGATAAAGATGATAGGCATTGCCCAGCACTATCTGAGCTCCGGCCTCCTCCAAATCCCGTGGGGTCATGGCCTTAACCGTGCCCGCGGTGCCTACCGGCATGAAGGCCGGGGTACGGACCTCCCCATGGGCGGTTTTTATCAGCCCACTTCTGGCGTCATCCGAAGTAATATGCAGGGCGAATTCCATATTTTTCAACTAATTAAGATCAAACCACCAGCAAGATCGGAAGAGCGTCGTGTAGGGAAAGAGTGTAGATCTCGGTGG